>DAOWED010000041.1 GCA_030638685.1 Candidatus Heimdallarchaeota archaeon
ATATTGATTTCCTTCTTCAATCCAGAATACATAATAAATTGAGCTATTCCAAAGTTCATTATCATAACTAGGACCGGGTAGTGGGGAAGATCCAGTATAAATTCCTTCAACAATCGGGATAGCATGTTCAAAAGAATCACCTTCAATTATTGTTTCAATATTTAGAGTTAGTTCATATGCTCCATGCTCCGCCTCATTGTATTTTGCAACTACAATATACAGGTATTGAGAGGATGAAGATATTCCTTCCATATAATCTGGGTAATCAATATTCACTGAGTAATCTATTTCATCCAAATCTGACATTCCATCAAATAAACCGAGATCAAAATCAGTACCAACATCCCCAGTTAAACTAATTTGATATTGATTTCCTTCTTCAATCCAGAAAACATAAAAAATTGAGCTATTCCATAAAACTATATCATCATAAAAGGGACCAGGTAGGGGAGAAGCACCAATGTAAATTCCTTCAGTTATAGGGATGGCATTTGCAAAAGAATCACCATTAGGACCTTCTAAAATTTCTACCGTCAAAGAATAGTTCCCAGGATCAGAGAGATAATATTCGGCTATGATAATGTAGTATGTATCCGTAATATTCACATCAAAACTTACAACTTCCGGATACAATTCTGTCATCGACTCTATAACGAAGTCCAGTGTTGAATTATAAACAAAAAGATCAAAATCCGTCCCTGCATCGCCTGTTAAGTTTAGCTTTACATGTTCTCCTACAATTAGTTCTACCTTATAATACATTGTAGTATTCCAAGCATCAATCTGAGGGCCAGGTAATGGTGCTTCACCGGTATATGTTCCATTTCCAGTTATCGGTGTTGCATTTAATGCTGATGAACCATCTTCTGGTAGTACAGATGGAAGACTAGATTCAGCTGTTAGAAGTACTTCTTTCTTTTCTGAACAAACCACTTCCCCAAAACTAGTCATTGGCAAAAGCAAGCTTACTGTAAATATTAATAAAACACCCAAAGAGAGGGTTATATGATTTTTTTTAAGAAGAATAGATTTCATGCCTTATGAATCCATTTGATGTTATTTAAAGATGATGAATCTTTTAGCAAATTAATTGACTAATCCCATAATCTTTGCCTAAGCTTTTAAATAGACAAATATCATACTTTTATTGATGATATCAGCGAAAGGAGTAATTGTCAAAGTTTTGGTTGAAGACACTGCTAATCGTCCTCTTTTTTGGGCAGAGCATGGTATTGCTCTTGATATTGAACTATTATATGAAGATCATTCCAAACGTCTCCTCTTCGATGTGGGTCAATCTTTCGCTGTTTTAAGCCATAATGCTCAATTGATGAACTCTTCCCTAAATAATTGGGATGCAATAGTTCTTTCTCACGGGCACTATGACCATACTGGGGGATTAAGTGGGCTAATTAATAATATGACTGAAATTAAAACTATCTACCTTCACTCTTCATGTACGTCCCCTCGAATAAGAGCATCCACTCCAAAACCGGTCGGTCTTCCTCTTTCGGGCCAAGAGATGGAACGTTTACCACTATCTTTTACTGATTCTTGGACTGAAGTTACTGAAGTACCTGGAGTCTGGGTGACTGGTGAAGTAGAACGTTCATTTCCTCAGAAACCTCTTACCGGAATTTTAAGGCAAAAAGAAGAAGGAGAAGATGATTGGGAGCATGATAGTATTCCAGACGATCAAGCAATAATTATTGAGATGGATAATGAATTGGTGATAATAACTGGCTGCTGTCATACAGGCATTAGAAATCTTTTAGAGGCTGTTGCGGTCAAGTGGACTGATAAAAAACCTACTGTTCTTTTGGGCGGACTTCATTTACATGCCCATTCTAAGGAAGAATTGAAAGAAATAATTACTTACCTGAAAAATTTTTCTTGGAAAATAATTGCACCGGGTCATTGCACGGGTATGAATGCAGTTTCAGCAATTAAAGAAGCTTTTCCTAAAGCAAGTAAAACATTTCATACAGGAGACACAATAGCTTTCGGTATTGAAGAACCAAAAGCTGATCTAAGCAATTTTAGTTAAGCTAGTCGTCTTTGCAAAATTGATAGAACATTCATCAACTTGTTTTTACTAAGTTGTTAGTGGGCAACTAAAACATGCTATCGACATTGTTTTTTTGGTAGCTTGTCTGTTTATTTTAGTGCGTTAATTTGACCAAATAATTTAATCCAAACATTCTTTTACTGCTTTAATTATAGTATTTTGTTTAAAGCAGTTAGGTGCAAAAATGGATATCATACAAACTGTCAAAGCCGGTACCTTAGAATCTGGTGATATTTTAATCACTATCTCTCCACATGATTCTGAACTTATAATAGAGCTAGAAACACCTGTTGAATCCCTTTATGGTGAAAAAATCAAACAAGAGATTCTTGACTTTCTTTCCAGCCTTGAAATAACAAAAGGAGTCATTAAAGCAATTGATAAAGGAGCCTTGGAATATACCGTTTTGGCTCGAATGGAAACAGCTATTAACAGAGCTTGCTTGGAGGAGTTCGAATGACCGATCGACTTCGTCGTACCAGACTTTATGTCCCCGGTAACAATCCTTCTATGGTTCAGAATGCTTCAGTCTTCGGAGCTGATTCTATCATCCTTGACCTTGAGGATTCTATCCCTGTTTCTGAAAAAGATGCTGCCCGTATCTTAGTCAGAAATGCTCTTCAATTTCTAGATTTTTCCAATACAGAAGTAACCGTAAGAGTTAATGATTCTTCCACTCCTTTCTTGGGAGACGACCTTTTTGAAATTATTCCTGCCAAGCCTGACGCTATCATTATTCCGAAAGTTGAATCCTTAAAAGAACTCAAAAAACTTGACATACAAGTTACTATTATTGAAAAAGAAAATGACATGGAAGTAGGTTCTATTAAATTTATGCCCATTATTGAAACAGCTATTGGCGTAGTTAATATTGAAGAAATAGCTAGTGGCCCTCGAGTAACTGTTATTTCTCCGGGTGGGGAGGATTTAACAGCTGATCTTGGAATTGAACGAACCAAAGAAGGAGCAGAGCTAAGCTATATCCAATCTCGAATGGTTGTCGCCGCAGCAGCTGCTAAAATTCAAATTATCGATACTGTTTTTGTAGATGTAAATGATATTGATGGGCTAATCCAGTCTACCAAAAAGGCTATTTCTATGGGTTTCCACGGAAAATCATGCATTCACCCTATCCAAATTAAACCGATCCATGAAGCATTCCTTCCGTCCCCCGAAAAAATAGCACAAGCTAAAAAAATAGTTGAAGCCTACGAAAAGGCAACTAGGGACGGTACTGGAGCCATTACTGTTGATGGACGAATGATTGATGTCCCCGTAGTAATAAGATCTCAGCGTTTACTTGAAAGGGCTCGAGCTGGAGGAGTTGATGTTTAATGAAAAACGCTATTGATCGTGAAATTCCAGATGAAGTTAAGGGAAGAAAACTTCGTCCCTTCCAAGGAAATGACGGTTATTTACCTGAAGACCGTTTTATTCCTGCTACTAGAATGAGAGCTCATTCTTCATCTTTTGTTCGTCAGAAAAAGAAAGTGCTTAGCTCCCTTAAAGAAGCCTTAGTTAAGGTTGGTCTAAAGGATGGCATGACACTTTCCTTCCACCATCACTTTAGAGGAGGGGATAATCTCATGAACCATGCTTTTGAAATTATCCAGAAAATGGGTGTTAAAGATTTAACTGTTAATGCTTCCAGTGTTCAACCAGTCCATTCCCCCCTCATCCCATTAATGGAATCTAAAGTAATAACCAATATTGAAGGTGGAGCAAATGGTGCCCCCGGTGAAGCTATCTCTCGAGGAAAACTGGATGGATTATTAACCGTCCGTTCTCATGGAGGTAGAGCTAGAGCGATTGATTCTGGGGATAGTCATATTGATATTGCTATTATCGGTGCCCCTACTGCCGATTTTATGGGTAATCTTAACGGTACTAATGGTAGGTATGCTTGTGGCCCCTTAGGTTATGCTTGGCCGGATGCTCGCATGGCTGATAATGTCATTGCTGTTACTAATGAACTTGTTTCTTTCCCTAATTATCCCGTCAGTATTCCTATGACTTTAGTTGATTGGGTTGTTCATACGGATGTACCTATTGGTGACCCTAAGGGTATTGTTTCAGGAACTACTCGTATAACTAAAGATCCTATGCGCCTTAAAATTGCTTCAACTGTTATCGATGTTCTTGACTCTGCTGGAATAATTAAGGAGGGTTTAACTTTCCAGAGCGGTGCCGGCGGAATTTCTTTGGCCAGCAGCTATTTTCTTATGGAAGAAATGCTCAAGAAAAAAATCAAAGGTTCGTGGGCTATGGGTGGCTCAACCGCCGCTTTAGTTGACATGCTTGATCGTGGGCTTTTTGATTATCTTCTTGATGTGCAAGCCTTTGATGTTACTGCAGTTAATTCCCTTCGAAATAACCCCCGGCACATTGAAATTGGTGCTTCATGTTATGCTTCTCCTTTTAATGCCGCTTGCGCTGTCAATTTGCTAGACACTATTGTTCTTGGAGCCACAGAAGTAGATCTTAACTTCAATGCTAATACTGTAACTGAATCTGATGGACGTATTCTTCACGGAATAGGCGGACATCAAGATACTTCGAGCGGAGCAGAACTTTCCATTCTTGCCTTCCCCTTAATTAGAGGAAGAGTTTCTGTAGTGGTTGATAATGTTACTACTGTTGTTACTCCGGGTGAATCAATCGATGTTGTTGTTACTGAAAGAGGAGTTGCTGTTAACCCTAGTAGTAAGCATTTTGATGAGATCACCAACAATAAAAGACTAAACATTAAATCTATGGAAGAACTAAAGAATGAAGCGTTAAAGCTAACCGGCCCAAGAAAACCAATTAGATTTAAGGATAATATTGTAGGAGTAATTGAAAACAGAGATGGTACTGTTTTAGATGTGATTTACGAACTAGCAGACTAAATAAGAGAGTTTAACCGTTTTTGGCTCTTTTTTATCTCATAACAAAATTGTTTTTTCAATTGATTTGACTTAATAAGCTTATTCTGAAAGTTTTTTATTTAATAAAACCTATAATAACTGGTATGGTAGATCTTTCTGTTTCTGGAGTAAAATATGATGGAAGTAATTGGTTTGCACCAATTGATATTTCATGGAAAGGCTTAGACTTCAGAGGACAAAATCTTACTATGGTTGATTTGAGCCCTCTTTCTTATTGCAAAAGTTTAAAGGAGCTCTGGTTATCTAATAATCAACTCAAAAACCTTGATCTAAACCCCCTTTCAAAATGTATTAGCTTAGAGGCTATTACTCTTTCAAATAACAGATTGATGGAGATTTCTCTAGTACCTTTAACTAGCTGCTTTCTTCTTAAAGAGATTTCTCTCAGTAATAACCCCCTTATTTCAATCGATCATCGATCTCTTCAACAATGTTCCAATCTTGAGAAAATTAATCTCCTGAGCACTAATATTAGACAGCTCGATCTTAGCAATTTTGTAGATTTTCCTTCTTTAAAGGAACTCAAGCTGGATGAATCTACAATCTGTACATGGGAAGGGCATGAACTTCCCCCGGAAGAGTCTCTCCCTGAAGCACTAAGGGAATATTATGACCGTTTAGTTCTTCAACTTCCTTTCACTGAGAAGAAATTTAAGTCCCGAGACGATTACTTCCTTGAGATTAAAGCCAAGGTCAGCGAGGAAGAATATGAAAATTTCATTTCGTCAGGATTTAATTCATTGAATGATTATCGTTTAGCTAAAGATATTGGTGTTTTAACACCGGAAGACTATGAAATGTTTTACATCGGTGGGTTTGAATCACTCAAGCACCTTGAGCTTGTTAAACAGGCAGGAATTACCTCTCTTAAAGAGTTAAATATGCTCATAACTGGAGGGTTCAACTCCATTCAAGATGTGGTTTTATCGCTTGAAATTGGGTGTTCCTCTGCTGAAGAATACTATGAAGCAATAGCTTTGCGAGAAGTTGTCAAAGATTATGAAGACATAATTGTTGATTTCATTTATCAATGTATAGAGAGCATAAGTGAACATACAGAAGGATTCTTCGATACGAGTCAATCCATAGAATTGGTAATGATGAATATGAGTTTATCTTTTGATGATGAAGTGGAGAAAAGATTCCCTGCCCTAGCTAATAAGTTATTCATGAGTATCCGCATGAAAGCCCTTTCTGAGTCTCAAATGAATCTTGTCAGAAAAGATATTGAACGACTTAGCGGTCCCTTAATGACCAGTTTTCACTCTCTAGTTGGAAAAATGTGGTTCGAAGCTTCTATGAAAAGATCTGAAAGAATGAAGGATTATGACATATCTGACGATCCGGTTATGACACCAAGAGAAGAAGAATAATCATTTTTTTTATGATAATTTTATTTTTTTGCTTTCTTACACCTGTATTAACTATAAGAATATTTATAACATATAACCAAAATATTAATGTGAAAATTACTATTTTTCGATTTTAACGGGTTTAAGTTAAAATTAGGTGATTTATTATGAAAGTATTAGTTGTATTTTATTCAATGTATGGCCATGTTTACAGATGGCAGAAGCAGTAGCTGAAGGAGTAAGAGAAGTAGAAGGAACAGAAGTTATCTTGAGAAAAGTTCCAGAAACAATTCCAGAAGAGATATTAGCGAATTCAGGCGCAAAAGAATCACAGAAAGCCTTTGAACAAGTAAAAGTCTGCACCTTAGATGATCATAAAGAAGCGGATGCAATAATATTTGGTATACCAGTTAGATTTGGGAATATGGTAGGACAGATGAGGCAATTCTTAGATACAACAGGAGGATTGTGGTTCAAAGGAGCTTTTACAGGTAAAGTAGGGAGCGTATTTGCCAGTGCAAGCAATCAACATGGAGGACAAGAACCAACAATCCTAAGTTTCCATACAAACTTACTGCATTTTGGAATGATAATTGTAGGATTACCTTACGCTTTTGAAGGACAAGTAGGAGTAGAGGAAGTAATGGGAGGGTCCCCATATGGAGCATTTACTATTGCGGGACCTACCGGAGAAAGAATGCCAAGTGAAGTAGAACTCGAAGGAGCAAGATATCAGGGAAGGCATGTAACGGTGATTACCGCAAAATTAAACATATAAAACTGAAAAAAAAATAAAAGATAATATAAATTTCATCAAAATCTGAATAATTATATTGTTTTATTTTTCAGCCATCAGTTCGCGTAAATAATTATAATCTCTTTCGGATATCAGTTCTTGATCTTTCCATCTAGTTACCGTTGAATTAATCAAATATAAGTCTTTAACGCAACTGAAGAGTATGTTTTGTTTGCTTGGCCAAGGTATATTTAACTCAAGGACATTTTCTAATATGGATGTATAAATTTCTTCAGGAGTAAGCATTTCACTTATTTCTTTTCTAATCTTATCAAGCCCATTTGAACTAGTCGTGTTTTCTTGTGTTTCATTATCAGTGATTGAAACGGTTTGTAGTTCATCTGTTACTTTGATAAAACCAAATTTTTCTGCTCTTTTATCTACTAATGCAAATATTTCCTTTGCTGACGTAATTTCATTTTTTAACAACAGAATCTTCCCTCGCAATACAAGTGCTTCTATTTGAGTGACTCTATAATTATTCTTATCGGCTAATGAATAGACAATTTGGAGTTTCTCTTCTGCTTCTCCTAATAGTGCTTCATTCTTTTCTTTGTGATATTTATTTACTAACACTTCTGCTAAACGAAGCTTGTTTAATGTGTTATAATTCAAATTTTCTAAAGCAAGTGCTTCTTCTTCACTCCGTCTAAATGCTTCTGCGGCTTCTTGAGTCTTATTAATAGCATTTAGATAATAACCATTAGCATATTCAAAATGCATATTTATTATTGGTAATTGACTTTTTTTCTGTATTTTGTGTGTCATCTCAAGATAAGTTTCTGCTTCTTCTGTTTTTTTAAGATCAACCAGTGAATAAACCAATTCAGTTAATGCAAAAGCCAATTCTATTTCATTATCTAAAGATTCAAGGGATTTAATGGCCGTTTTTAACATAATTATTGATTCATTTAAATTTCCTCTCCAACGTTCTAATCGACCTAGTTCATGATATGAAAGAGCAAGGGAAAGAGGTTCATCAATAGTCAAGAAAACATTTAATGCTTCGTTATATAATTCATAAGCTTCATCAAAAAGCCCCATTTCTGCCTTAATTCCAGCAATATTGTTTAATGTATAAGTTATTGATGTAATGCTTGTTTCTTCTTTTCTTTTTATCTCCAGACTTTTAGTATAGTTTTCAAGAGCTCTATGTAAATCCCCTTTGATAGAATAACAAATACCTAGATTGTTAAGTGACATTGATATTAGATAATTATTATTAAGTTGTACTTGTATCTTAAACGCTTTCTTGTAACACTTAATAGCTTCATTATTCTCCCCTAAAGTTGAGTACATGACACCTAAATTTATAAAAGAAAGCGATAAATCGTAATTGTTTTCTTCTTCTTGAAATATTTCAATAGCTCTTAAACAACTCTTCTTAGCCTCTAGAACGTTTCCTTTCAAGATATTACAGATAAAAATTCCGTTGCAAGCGCTTCCAAGTTTATTATAATCAGGCTCTTCTTCAGCTTCAAAGAGAGATGATGCAGTTTGAAGTTTATCAAGGGCATCATTAGTTTTGGTTCTACTTTCAAGAAGGCCAGTTCCTAGAAAATAAAGAGCTTTTCCTCTGTTGCTTAGATTTGTTCCCTCAGTCATTATTATTAATGAATCATAATGTTTCTTTGCTTTTGGTAAATTATCGGATAACATATAGGTTTTAGCTAAGAAATACGACGCTTCAAGCTTTATTGATAGAAATTCTTTTGCTTGTTTCAGTTGAAGTTCGGTTTCAGTCTCCATCTCCTCAAGAAGAATGTTAAGAAGCTCAATTACTCTGTTTTTCATACCCATTTCAAAATAATTGTTTGCCTCCTTAAGTTGCCAATCAAAATCATAAAGGAGAGAACTCATATATCATCATTCCTTTGAATGTATTTATTTCTTTTTAACTAAAAAACACTTTAATTATTTAAAACAAAAAAAAATTAAACTAGATGCTTTGCAACCATAAATTCGAACAGAATGTAATAATAATAAACATCAAACCAAGGTTTGTCCCCCAATGAGTTTGCCGTTTTGATTCGGAAAATTTATGTCTAGGAAAAAACAAATCCTTCATTCAGCCCGTCCTATTTTTTTAGGAGTTCCATCTTCTGTAAAGAAATAATCCTTAAGCCATAGGGAGACATAAACTAAAGCTACCAAAACAGGTACTTCCACTAAAGGACCTATAACAGTAGTTACTGCTTGTTGGCTTTCAATACCGAAGGTTCCTATAGCAACTGCAATTGCCAGTTCAAAATTGTTAGACGCAGCTGTAAATGAAAGAGTAACAGTTTTACTATAAGTAAAGTGAAGCATCCAAGATAGAACAAATGCAATCCCAAACATTAGTAAGAAATAGATTAATAATGGTGCAGCTATTTGAACCAACTTCCATTTCAAATCGATTATATTATCCCCTTGCATTGAAAACATTACAACTATTGTGAAAAGAAGACCTATTAAAGCGGTTGAACCTAGTCTTGGTGCGAATTCATTATCATACTTTTCTTTTCCGATAGTTCGCAAACCAATTATTCGGGTTATAATACCGGCTAGTAGAGGGATCCCCAGAAAGACAAAAACGCTAATTGCTATATCAACCATTGTAACGTCAACTGATGATTTTTCCATACCCATCCACCCAGGAAGAACTGAGAGGAAGAAGTAAGAGTAGAAGGAATAAGTTAATACTTGAAATACTGAGTTTAAAGCAACTAATACTGCACAATCTTCATTATCTCCTCCTGCCAGCATATTCCAAATTAAAACCATTGCAATACATCGTGCTAATCCGATAATAATTATTCCTTCTCTAAATGCCGGTTCATTTGGTAAAAAGAACCAAGCGAGACCGAACATTAATAATGGTCCAATAATCCAGTTTAGGAATAATGATGTTCCAAACAATTTTCCTTCATTTAAAAATCTTCTAAGTTCTTCATATTTTACTTTTGCAAGAACTGGATACATCATCCATAACAAACCTATTGCTATTGGAAGCGAAACTGTTCCAAATTGTACTGCGTTAAACGCATCCTTAACTTCATCGATATATCCAAGTAAAAAACCTATTAACATCGCTATTATTATCCATACTGGCAAAAATTTATCTAAGAGTGACAATTCACCAATAACGTTTTTTGAACGGGTATCAGTTATGCTCATTTTAATTACCTTTTGTTAAACTACTTTTTGAAAAAAAGCATTTTATCAAATTATTTAATGATAATTAACATTTCTTAAAAAAGTTTCTTTTTCATACGAGCTAACTTACTAAAAGATTAAGAGGAATACAAAGGTCAGATTTCGAAAAATCAGTAGAAATATAAAGAATATTGAAGAAGCTTAAACATGCCAAGCGTAATAATCCAAGGACCAATAATTGAAAAGATTGAAATAAAAAGAACTTTAGTTGCTGAAATAACTGATGCTCTTGAAAAAGCATATGGTATTAATAGAAGTGCTTATACCATTGTTATTCAAGAATATACATCTGAAAATGTGGGATCAGGTGGAGTATTGATAATTGATAAAATCAAGAAGTAGCTTATTTTCTTAAGTATTGGCAACAAGTCTCCTTCTGTATGTAAAAGTAGTTATAAGAATCCTTTTGAAGGAGTTATTTCAATCTTGTTTGAATTAATTGAGATGATTATGTGAAACCAGTTATTGTAGGAGTTGGAGGTATTTCCGGCTCAGGAAAAACAACTTTAGCGAGAATAATTACTAATAATATAGCTAATAGTGAAATTATCTCTCTTGACAATTATTATCTAGATCTTTCTAACATCACATACGAGGAACGAAAAAAAGTTAATTACGACATTCCCACATCCCTTGAACTCCCTCTGCTTGTTGAGCATTTAGAGCTTCTTAAGCAAGGAAAAAAGATATCTGTTCCAATTTATGATTTCACTCAACATGTTAGAACCAATAAAACTTACGAAGTTATCCCTTCTGAAGTAATTATTTTTGACAGTATTTTTATTTCAGCAATTCCTGAGTTGACTGCCCTTCTAGATCTTTTAATCTTTGTGGATATTAATCCTGAAATGGCCGCAGTTAGGCGAATTAGAAGAGATATTGTTGAGCGTGGAAGAGAAATTAAAGGCATTTTATCGCAATTAGAAACAACTGTTATTCCTGCCTATCGTCGTAATATTATTCCAACTAAACATAATGCCGATATTATTGTTAGTGGAGAAAACAAGGATGTTAATCTTTTAGCTTCAATGCTTTGTTCTTCAATTGAAATACTTGTTGAAAGGAAAAGAAATAATCAGTTAGATTAATTTGCAAATGATGAAGTAGTTTTATTCTTCTTTTATTATCAAAATTATTCCTTTGTCAATTTTAATTGGGAATTCCCCTACTTTATCGATAAGCCAGCTTAGAAGTTCATCTTCTATTCTAAACTCTAATCTTTTTGTTAACCGATATATTGGAATTGATGTGTAAAGCTTACAGATTTGATTCATTCTCTTTACTCGCTGTTCTTCTGACAAAGTTTTTAGAGGAGGAGTGGGTTCTTTCTCTTTTTGAGGTATCCTTTCACTCTTTTCCTCTGAAATAGCTGGTTCTTCACGGGAGGGAGCTGGAAGTTGTCTACTCTTTCGTCCTTCAATTGCCTTTGCATCAATTTCTCCATCATACTCATAGACTATATCGTCGTCATACTCATCATAGTCTTCCGGATCATCTTCATACTCTTCATCTGAATAATAATATTCTTCTTCTGATTCTTCGGGTACTGCCTTTTTATCTATCGGATATTCTCGACTATCAAGTTTTATCTTCCCTTCAGTTGCTGTTCCTAGTATGAATAATTCATGTTCCAAATTGAAGAAGGCTACATCATCAGGATTATTGACCATTGAGTTAAGTATATCCCAATTTTTTCTAAAAAGACTGGAAAATTCTTTCTTCAAATTTCTAATAGGAGTTCCCTCTTTTAAGCTTTTAGCCACTAAGCTCAGAAACTCTTTACCTGAGTATTCAACTTTTTGATTTCTTTCTTTTGCTGATTTTTTGACAATAGCTTTAATAAAAGGCACAATATGAGAGTTCAGACGTCTTAGCATTACCCCTAATCTTTTTGCTTGATCAAGATAATATAATTCATCTTCATAACTTAGCACTTCTTTTTGTGAACTCAGTGAAACCATCTTATTCTTTTTCTGTAACCATTCACCATATGACACGATAATGGCAGAAACTTCGTTTAGTTCATTTTTTTCTTTAGATTCATAACCCAATGCTTCGACTTCTGGAAAGCCAAGTAATAATAAAAACATTTTTTCATCATTAATTGATTGGTTTGTTTCTTCTGCTAAAGGAATTGCTAATGGTACAACTATTAAGTCACCTGTATTGAAATAAATGGCTTTTTCGCCTTCAATAATTATTTTGTCAGATGTATAATACCCCTTTTCTGCTAGTTTTTCAGCATTTAAAGATCGTAATTCACGAGATGCTTTTGAAATAACTGAGGTGGTTATTCCTCCAAAAGGAGGTATTTGAGTTGACAGCTTAGTTGATGGTCTCTTTGAACGAAAAACAGAAGTGAATATTGCCAGAAAAATCAGACCAAACGCCAATTGGGGCCAGATATCAAGTTTAAGCCAACCCAGAAAATAAAAAATGATTAATATAGAAAAAGTGTTTAAAAATGCTTGAGGGGTTTGAGAAGTACCGGTTACAAAAGTGTTTAACCAATCAATGCTACTGACTTTAATTGGAGGAAAGAGGTCAATAAATATAGCCAAAGCTATGTTTAAAATAACGCCTATTACTAAAAGCCATTCCACTTGAGAATAATCCACCACTATCAGAATATCTGATTTATTTTCATCACTAATAAGGAAATCAAATTTATGTAGCACTACAGCTATCACTGCCAAAAACCAGCTTCCTCTCACGACAGTCACAAAGAAAAGGATAGATCTACCTTTCTTCCAGTTTGTTTCGCTCATGTTTGTAAGCAATAAAAAGATAGATAATATTACTAACGAGCCGTAAAAACTCTTAAGCGCATAATTATAAGTTATTTCTTGTCCAAAAAGATCAGTTTTTTCAGTTTTATCAAAATCATACAACCAAAAAAGACCAACTAAGTTTAACAAATAAATAAAAAAAGCACTTATTGGTATAGGAACTCCTTCTGACTTAGTTAAGACCTTTCTAAAACTTCTAAGAAACCAGAAAAACACTACAACCGCCAGAGTTAAAGTATAATTGAGAAAGGCGTCATTTCCGCTATCATCTATTAGTGGAAGTGCTAGAAACAATATTCCAGAAACAACTGAAATTGTTTCAATTAATGCAGATGTTGTATCTAAGGCTGTATTCTTGCTCATCTTGATTCCTCAATTGGAAAAACTAAGTAAGATATATTACCTTGAATTATAGTTATATTAAAACTTAATCAAGGTGCCAACCAATGTAATATGATAAACAACACTTTATTTTAGATAAACCACCATTAATTTTACCTTATTCTGATTTGTTCTAGATCTATAGAATTGTCTCTAATGGAAGAAGTAAGGTTTTAATGTCTAGTATAAAAAAAGTATATCTTTAAATAGATTGATTGTTAATTTTGACTAATCTGTTTATTATAGATGCCTTACAAACGATATAAGGGGATTAACTATGAAAAAACTACCACTTACAATTTTAGGACTTCTAGTCCTCTCTAGCATTTTATTTTTCCCAACTCAAGCCACAGAAAGTAACTCGGTAAGGGTTACTTCTTCCCTTTTTCCTTCATTAGCCCTCACTGATCATGCAGCAATAGAAATTTCTAATGACGGAGATTTTACTGGAGCAAACGGTGTTGTTTCAGGAACAGGGATAGAAGGAGATCCTTACATCATTGAAGGTTGGAACGTAACTGTTGCCACAGGTCATGGAATCTATGTTCATGATACATCAGCCTTTTTTATTATTAGAAATTGTTTCG
>DAOWED010000173.1 GCA_030638685.1 Candidatus Heimdallarchaeota archaeon
ACGCTAAATCAAAATCTAGCAAAACGGAGAAAAATCAAAGGTCACCCATACGGCATTTATACTCAAAGAGGTTGTCAGAAACTCGCTCCTCATGGGCGTAAGCTTGAATACGGGCAAGAAGCTCTTCCCAGTCAACAAGGGAACCGTCGAACTCGGGACCGTCAACGCAAGCAAACTTGATTTCACGGTTAATTGTGATAACTTGTTTACTAATTTTTATTGTTAAATAGTTAAATC
Organism: Candidatus Heimdallarchaeota archaeon; assembly: GCA_030638685.1. Classification (GTDB taxonomy): domain Archaea; phylum Asgardarchaeota; class Heimdallarchaeia; order Heimdallarchaeales; family DAOWED01; genus DAOWED01. Next base: position 238 of record DAOWED010000173.1, read on the forward strand.
TAAATCATAGAGGTAAGGAAGTAGACGTTCATTTATTATAATTCTGACATCAAAATCTTGATATCCACCATCATTACCTCTTTTTGAATAATACGTCGTTCTCACTGTTATTTCATCGTTAGATTTTTTTGCTTGAAATTTAGCTTGGTAATCGGCATCTCCTCCCTCACCTTTCTCAGAAACAAGTATTAATTCATCGTTTCTGTAAATCTTGAAAAGATGTTGAGCTTCCATCTCTGAAGTACAGATAGATCGAAGGATAATCCCAACAATATTAGATAATTGATCATCAATAGAAATAAAAATTTTTTGATAAGTTTGACTGATAGAAGTGTCAGTTTCAGTATCACAGTCAATAGAGTGAAGAAGAAACTGTTTTCCACTGTGATCTTTAACAATAAAAACATGATATTTGCGTGAAGGAAAAACTGGTGATGGACCAGTTTTAAAATCAGCCTGAAAATAAGCTATTACTTCAAGATGATCAAGAGCAAAGGAAATAGGAAAATTGTGAATATTTTCATCAACAAAAGCGAGAGTTTTATCATCAAAAATAAAGCCTTTTTTGTTGTACTTATAATTATTTAGAGAATAAAACTGTACAATAGGATATTTTTTGAGATTATCCCAAAGTTCCAAAAAATCAGCAAATACTTTTTTGAAATCATTTTCAGAAACTGAAAAGAAGTATAACTCTCTATAGTTTGTTTTTTCAGGCTGTTTGGGGTCGTTAAAATCAAAATAATCATAATCAATGTATTTATCCGAAAAATAGTGATAACGGATTTCTTTTATTGAAACTCTATCTTCTAAAAGACCTATAATGTGATGTTGTCGAATATCAAAAGTTTTCAGTAATAATATATAGTCCTTACTTTCTTTACCGTTTTTCTCAACATAATGATCTGGATAGAAAGTAAGATCACTCATAATATAATAAATGTAAAACAGAATTATAAGGTTTTACTGAACTATTTTACTATATAAGGAATAAAATTTCTTTCTAAAGATAAATAATGAAACCATTGTAATAGTTATCAATGTTAATAATATAAGAAGTAAAATAATATTGGATTTATTAGATTAAAGGTCACCCATTCGGCACTTATACTCAAAGAGGTTGTCAGAAACTCGCTCTTCATGGCTATAAGCTTGGATACGAGCAAGAAGCTCTTCCCAGTCAACAAGGAGACCATCGAATTCGGGATCGTCAACGTAAGCAAACTTAATTTTACGATACAATTTGAAACATATCAAGGAAAAACAGAAATATTAGAATCAATCACATATCTCAATCAAAGTACTTGGTTGTTCTTGGAGGCTCTTGAATAATTTCAAAACATTCAGCTAATTCACATTGAGCTTGAAGACCGCAATATGCAGCATTGATTAATTTAAAATCTAATGCTTCAAACCCGTACATTCCTTCATAAATTGCTACAAACTGATTAATTAGCTCTTTTCGACCAGAAATATCAATATGACGCACTCTAGTGGAATCCTGTGTTCGGTAAGAGTAAATGTTAATTCTCTTTCTCCAGGGAAGAAGATCTGATTTTTCAGAAGGTAAGCGAGCATAGGTAATAGCATCCATAACTATTTGATGAGTATAACGATGATCTGGGTGACCACCTCCAGTGCTCCACATTACACTCCATGTAATAATTACATCAGGTTTTACCTCCCTGATAAGCTCAGCTACTTCTTCAGATACCTCCCTTGAAGGTCGTACTCTTGAATCAGGAAGACCTATAAATTTTATTTCACAATCAAGAAGATCAGCTACCTTTTCAGCGTGTTTGTGTCTAATAGCTCTTTTTTCTTCAGGAGTGCCTTCAAGAGTAGTTGCTTGTTCTCCATCAGTTAGCCAAGCAAGTACACATCTATCGCCTCTTTCAGAATGATTCTTTAGGGCTCCTATGCAACCTATTTCATCATCTGGATGTGCAAAAATAGCTAAAATGGTCTTCACTTCATTATTCATACATTACTAATTGACCTATTCTATTAATATTTAGTGTCTATGCAAAAGACAAATTTGTTAGTATTCCTTTTTCAGATAACTGATGGTACATAAATATGTCATGCGAGTATTACCATTCTTTTATTGAAAAAAAGGTAAAATGTGTTTGAGGATTAATTTGGCACGTTATTACGATTACAAAACTGGACATTATTCAAAAAGCCAAATTAATTATGAAAAGGAATCCTCTTATTATCCCATTAGAGTAACAAAACTTAAGGATGGTGCGATTTATAATAAGAATAGATCTGCTGAAATTGCTATTCATGTGGTGCCTTTGAATTCGTCTCAAAAATCAAATCATATTGACTACGATCCAACCATAGATGTTAAACATCCTCCTTCACTGCTGGCTTATACCGGACTTGTGATGTTAAACATTCTAAGAGGGGCATTGATGTGGTTAATTTTATGGTTTGCAGCAATTTTAATGCTTAATCCTCAAACGAGTCAATTCAATTGGTATCTTGACATAGTAGCTGTTTCTGGAGCAATGCTCTTAATTAATGTTCTATCTTGGATGATTGACCGTTTTCATCTAGTTTCAGTAGTTAAAAACAACCATGAAATTTATCTTAAATTATCCAAGTTAAGATGGAAACCGACCTTTATTCTATTAATGATTAATTCACTCCTAATTGTAACTGGAGGAGTTATATTACTACTATCTCTGCAACAAATGGAAAAAGAACAGAGCAATATAATACTATTAAGTGGGTTTATAGGCTTATTACTGACTATTCTGATTATTTACATATTCTGGCTAAAAAACGCCTCTCGAGTGGCAACAATCGAACACTCACAAATTTTGGATACATTAAGACTAACAAAAGAGTATACTTTAAGGGAAAGCTGGGGATGGACAACAGTTAGTACACTCACTAGATTAATGGTTATTGGGATAGTATGCTACTTGAACGTTGGGCTGGTTGAAAAATCAGAAATATTCTCAATTTCGCAAGTAGACCTATGGTTATCAGTAGGGGCGTTGATTGGGTTAGTAGGATTGCTTCATTATAGTGAAAGACAGGTTAACAGAAGACTGATTTGTTATTTTCTGAATTACTGTCACCAGTTGCCTAAATCACCATCAATGTTATTAGCTGCTTACAGAGACGAAGAACGAAGTCAAACAACAAGCCCACAAATGAATAATATGAACAATTCGACTCATATGAATCGTATGAACGTTTCAAATCAAGTTCATCAGATGTCAGGGCAGACACCTCAACAACGTCAACCAATTAATCGATTAGACTATCAACCAGAAACACATGATTATTTGAATGATGCAGGAACTAAGAAAATACCTGTTTCAATCATTCAATGTCCAATCTGTCACTCGGATGTAAAATCAATTTACAACTTCTGTTTCGAGTGTGGAACAAAGCTAGACGAAAGGAAATAACAAGTAATACTAATCTTATTTAGTCACTTGTTAACACTTCTCATAAAAAACAATTAATTTTATAGACGAAACGAAAATGAGTTCGTGTATTCGTACGAGAAAGAGCTGAAAATTACACTGCAGATGGCAAAAAGAAAAGACCAAGTAAACTATGCCTATATGGTAAACCCTGTAGAAAGCATGGGGATACAATTAGCAAAAGCCTATTCTGAGGAATTAGTGAAAAGAAATAAAGAAGTAAGAATAGAGCTATGGTTGCCAAGATTAGAAGAAATCGATAAAATAACTAAAATTGACAAAGAAAAAATGAATATTCCTTTACCAGTAAGAGAATTACTAAAGGAGAAGAAAGTCAAGAAATATACATGTACGAAAGAAGCACCAGAGGATCGAACATTCAAACATGAGTGGAAATATCTTGAATTTATTTTTCCGGGATTAACAAAATTAGAATTTGAGAGCCCTGCTAAGAAAATACTAGAAATGTTAACACCACTCTTCAATTATCTTGATACAAGCTTTATAGCAGCATTAACAATACAAACTGAAAAACAGAAAATTTTTGTTCATAACGAAAAAATAATCCTCTTTCCATTCGAAGAAGAGCAAAGAAAGGAGTTTAATGAACTTAAAGAAGAAGTTTTAGAGAAGATAAAGGAAGTAGAAATCTACAATTGCGTACCTTTTCTGTTTGTAGACGGAGAAAATTACCAGGAAATACCACTGACAATGAGAGGGAGTTTCAACATGCGTTATAAAATAGTTGACCCAAGAAGATTGCTAGATGGAGAGATGGGGAAAAAAGAAACAATGCCTAAGAAAATACCGGAACTAAGAAAAGAACTGGAAGAAATAAGTTCACGGTTAGAAAAACTAGTAAAGAATGATAAGTATGCAACTAGTGCAAAATCGTTTTACTTCAAGTTTGTAGAAGGAGGGATGGAACTGCTGAAGGAAGCAGAAGAAAAGGAAGAGAAAGTAAAGGTGAGAATATCACCAACAATGCCACCAGTAACAGATATTGAACTGATAGAAGCATTGCCAGAAAGAGAATAAAGATAAAGAAAAGTAGCTTGAAGGATACTAAAACGATTAAAAAAAATGGTAGACCCACCCAGATTTGAACTGGGGTCCAGTGGACCAAAACCACTTGTGCTTGGCCGATCAGCGAAAAAAAGAAAGCATCTTCTCTCCTCTACACTATGGGTCTATTACCATTTTTTCTTCTTCCTTTCTCTCTTTTAAGCTTGTCGATTACTCATTTTGAATTATTTTTTTCTGAAGACTATCTAACTAGTTACTATTTTCTTGACTTCAGTCGATTACTTTAGCTAACAGTTTTTTTATTCTGTTGATGGCTCTACTTTCTTTTGTTCTGCCTCTTCCATCGCTTCTTTTTGCACTTTCCTTATTAGATTTATATCTACTCCTTGTTTTGCCAGTTTATTGATCATTTGTCTAAAAACATTTACTCTAGTTAATTCAAGTATTATAGAACATGCAGTAAATGCTTTGAAAGCTTCCAACCCATCTTTTGCATAATACCTTGCTGTCAATTCATCTACTTTCTTATAACCCGGAAAATGAGCCATATAGCCAGCTGATTCTAGTTGACCATACTGTATATCTACTTTTATTGGTTCATTTAATAAAGCGTAAGGCTCTATTTGTTCAATTTTTCTTATTGCTCTGAAGGCTGTCTCTTCTAATTTTTCGTATGTTTCTTGCAAATCATAGCATTCAACTTCATCACCAATCTTCCTTTTCACTACCACATTCTCTATTCCTAACAAGTATTTTTTTGCTTCTTCTACTACTGCGTAGTCTCCTGTAACAAGTATCGTTTTTACACTAAAATGACCAACTAGCCATGCTGCTAACTCAACTTCCCCAATAGGTTGGTCATTATACTTTAACTTCATTCCGGGTACGAAGGTATGTGCGTCAAAACCTTCTTCTGTTCCTGCTCGTGAATGATGTCCTATTAATGCCACGGCATCGTATTCTGCAATTTTTTCTGTGTTGATAAGTTCATATAACGTATCTTCCCATCCTCCTTTCAAGTATGTCGCAAATTCATCTATTTTTTCTGCTATTAGATTCTTGCCACTACTATGTCCGTCTAAAATATCTATTTTAGTTGCTCCTCCTCTCTTTAGACCTCTTATTACTGCATTTACATCTTTTGTTGCTAGCTCTTTCCCTTTTTCATGTCCCGGATCTCCTCGCTGGCACATTTCTTCCTTATCTATCCCTGAAACCCCTTCCATATCAAACCAGATTAGTATTTTCATATCGAAGCATTATGTTGAGTACTTATTAGCTTTTTCTAGTTTTTCTTTCGTCTATTCCTTTGTTTGCTAGCTTATCTGCTTCCTTGTTTTTCTCCCTCTTGACATGTTTACACTCCCAATTTTCTACTTTCTGCAGTAACT
>DAOWED010000232.1 GCA_030638685.1 Candidatus Heimdallarchaeota archaeon
AGTAGATCAATAAAATCCCCAGATTTCATACTATAAAACTAATCAAACCCCCATATAAGTTTATCTAGTTAATTTCCTTTTCAATTATCGAAGGAATTGGAGATAAGCACATTCCGTGGATTCATAATGTGAAAAACACTGACTTAGTTATTGCAATTGATGATTATGACGTAACTAGTATCATGAGGCTATTTAATGAAGAAGAAGGAAAAGAATACTTGAAAGAAAAAGGTGTCAAAGACGAAATAATCGAAAAACTTCACCTCTTGGGATTATCAAGTATAGCTAATATGTTAATGGCTATCAAATTTGCTAAATATTATGAGTTAACCGAAGATGATGTAGTTTTAACGGTCTTCACTGATTCAATGGAGATGTATAATTCACGAATGGTTGAGCAAAGAGAGGAAAAAGGTGCTTACACAAAAGAAGATGCCATTAAGGATTACTATTCTTCGCTAATAAGTCAAAAAGCAGACAATATGATAGAACTCAATTATCTCCAGAAGAAAAGAATACATCATCTGAAGTACTTTACTTGGATAGAACAACAAGCAAGAGAGTTGGATGAACTCAATAGACAATGGTACGACGATGACTACTGGACAGAAATACAATCAATGGTCGAACCAATAGATAAGCTGATTGAGAAGTTCAATGAAAGAGTAAAGAGTATTTGAGGAACCTCTAAAAATCTGATTTTGGTTTAAGAAAAAATGGTAAGAGTTAGGGAAAATTTTGCTAATAAACTATTTTAGGTCTAATCTTTGTTTTCTGGGATTAGTTTTTTTCCTTTGCAGATCTCACAAACATCAAATTCTACAGCTCTTAATCTATTTGCGCAAGAGATGGTCGAAGTCCGTCTGATTGACCCCTTGCTTAGCCCCAATCCATCGCAAGCATAACAAACAATTAAATTTTCTTGGTTGAGGTCCTTATTTTTTTCTTTATTTTGCCACTTTCTGAATGTTTTCATTGTAAATTTCTTCATAATTACAAACTGCTCTCATATTGGGTTGAGTCGTTATCATTGCTCAAACTGATATAACTTTTTCTAAAAATACCAAGAAAAACTCTGAAAATAGTTTTATTAACAAATCTCACTCCCCATGGCTGAATTATGGCTTTTGAATCTCAACTGAGACTCCTGTCAATGAAAGTTTTTCAGCTTCTGCTATTGTTCTATCATTCAGAGGGTTTCCTCCAATGAAGAGATACTTCAGGCTACTTTTATCCATTAAAGGACTAAGGTCGATATCCGTCATTTGATTACAATTAATATTAACCCACTGAAGTTGATTAAGTTCTTTAAGAGGAGAAAGGTCAACTGAAGAAATAAGATTGTGAGAAATGTTAAGTTCTTCAAGGTCATCTAACTCTTTAAGAGGTGATAAGTCAATTTTCTCGATCTTATTGTTACAAACATTAACATCAACTATACGTTTAAGACCCTTTAAAGGTCGAAGGCTGAGAGTTATTAGATGGTTATCTCTAATGATAAGTTCTTTCAGATTTATCAATGAAGAAAGGGGTTCAAGATTAATAGTAACTAGTTCATTTCCTTCTAGATCAAGTTCCTCGAGCTCAAAAGAGTTCTTGAGAGGGCAGATATCAATCTGTGATATGAAGTTAAATGCCAATCCTAATTTTTTCAATCGAGGTACTCCGGTGAGCGGTCCAAGGTCGATTTCGGAGATAGCATTTGACTCCAAGAATATTTCTTTAAGCTTAGTTAAACCATCTAATGGTTCAAGATTAATTTTAACGATTTTACTTCTTCTCAAGTAAAGCACTTCAAGGTTAATCATATCTTTTAATGCGGAAAGATCCAAAGTTGCATAATTATTACCGCTTAAACCTAAGATTTTGATACTATGTTTACCGGCTAAGGGACTTAAATCAGCTTTAGCAAGTTGATTCTCTGAAATACTAACGTATTCAAGCTGGTTTAATTCTTTGAGAGGAGAAAGATCAATTGAAGTGAATTTATTTTGTCTCAGACTAAAAGAAGAAAGACTGGAAACTTTACTAAGAGGTTCAAGATCAATCTCTTCAATGTCATTTCCCCAGAAGCTTAGAGTTTCTAACTCCTTAAGGTCACTAAGGGGTGATAAATCGATAGCTGTTAATTTATTATAATTGAGGATTAGATGCTTAAGACCGGAAAAACCAGTTAAACGAGAGAGGTCAATCTTTTCAAGACCACAACCGTATAATGAAATGGCTTCTAAGTGAGGAAAATTAACCTCGTTAAGTGTATTAGGGAGCTGGTCTAAATCGTACCAAGTGAAATTAAGAGCAATAATTTTACCATCTTTACCTACCACTCTTGGGTAATCATGAATCAGTTTGAGATTTCGGTTAAAGCCATAAACATCAGTTCTTTCCCATAAGAGTTTTTCCTCTTGAAGTTCTTTTGTAAGTTCAATTAACCCTTTATGATCAACTAATTTCTTTAATTCTTGAAGCTCTATAACCTCTTGATAGCTTTTTTCTTCTTTGAAAACCGATTTATCTTTGTCATTATCACTCATTTCATATTCTCCAATGATACAGTACCTTACTCATTTTTATTTTTTGCTTTTTAACTATTATTTGTTTGAAAACTATTTTTAATAAGAAAAAAATTATCATCTGAAAAATAGATTAATCCAGAAGTAATTATTTTGACCAGTCAGGAAGCTTACTGATGAATTCATCTTCAAGAAACTGACCTGAAACATGAGAATAAATTTGAGTAGTGTTCAAGGAAGAATGGCCAAGAAGGTCTTGAAGGACACGAATATTGATACCTTGTTTGATAAGCTGAGTAGCAAAAGTATGACGAAGTAAATGAGGAGTAAGGTGGAACTTGAGTTTCTTGGAAAGCTTTCTAAGATAATAACGGATAGTATCTTGGTGAATAGTAGAATCACCTCGAGGAGAAGAGATAAGAGGAGAATTAGAATCAAACAAGTCATTATGATCACGAGAAGAAAGAAAGAGGACAAGCTCAGAAGTAACATAAGGGGGAAGGAATGTAGTACGATCCTTAGTACCTTTACCTTCACGAACAATGAGCCGCCCATGACCTTCCGAAAAAAGAGTAAAATCATTACGAGTGAAGGATTGAAGTTCTGAAATACGGCAACCGGAGCCAAGAAGAAGCAAGATGGAAATACGAGCATGAGGGGGAAGGTCGGAAAGAGAAGAAAGAAGAGAAAGAATTTGATCATCATTTTAGAATTGAGGGAGGGATTTAGGGGATTTGCGAAACTTAAGGGACGAAGAAGGAACAGAAGAAAGAAGATCGATTTCAAGAAGGAAGGTGAAAAAGTTACGAAGGGAAGAGATCCGCCGGTTAATAGTACGATCAGAATTGGAGCGTTTAGAAAGAAAGGTGATGTAATTCATAAGAAGCCTTTTAGAGATGGATGACCAAAAAGAATCAAGAAGAGGGATCTCAGTGGAAGAAGAAAGGGAAAGAAAAGAAAAAAATTGTTTAAGGTCATAAAGGTAATTGAAAGTGGTGTGAGAGGAATAGTTATGGTAGGAGGTAAGATGGTCAAAATATTCGCCGGAAAGAGGAGTAAAAGAGTTAAGTTCAGCTAAGAAATTATCAAAGGAGGAAGAAGAGGGCTCATCAGAAAGAAAACGAGAAAATTTTTTCCAAGAACTTTTCCAACGGTTAAGGGTGGCGATGGTAAAATGAGATTGGTCAAGTAATTGTTGCTGACAAAGGGAAAAAGAAGGAGGTGGGGAACAACTACGAGCGAAAAATAGCAACTTTTTAACATCGGAGCGATAATTGAAAAAAGTGCTTTGACTGATTAGACCATTTTGTTTTTCGGAAAGGAGAAGCAATTCAAAACGCTCCTGGGAAGAAATAGAAAACCAGTCAGGATCAAGAGCCATAGCTTGATTAGGATGAAGAAATATAAAAAAGTTATAATATCAACATAATTGTTATTATGTAGAAATTATAAGTTAAAAAGAGAAGATAAGGAATAGCTAGTTATACGTGTGTTCATTTAGGTCTTTTTTGACAATTCAGCGATAGATTCTTAAGTTTTATAAAAAAGAAAAAGAAGATAAAAGTAGATGTATGAAGGAAATTTAGTTCGTTTACGTAGCCTCGAAGAAACTGATCTAGATGACATAATGGATCATATCAATAATTACAAAATGCTGAGATATATGGGACACAATTTACCATATTCAAGAGGAGATGAAGAGGAGTGGATACGAACTACATGGGATTTAAGAAAAACTGGGAAAGGTTATTTTTTTGCTTTTGAAGAAAAACAAAAAAAGAAGTTTTTAGGTATTATAGGTCTAGGAAATGTTTCTCACATTAATCGGTCAGCTGAATTTGTTATAGCTATTCATAATCCAGATGACTGGAATAAAGGATATGGGACAGATGGATTGAAAGTGATTCTTTCATTCAGCTTTGATCTGCTCAATCTTCATTCCATAATGCTTCAAGTGCATGCATTTAATAAACGAGGAATACGATCTTATCAAAAAACAGGTTTCAAAGAAGTAGGACGACTGCGAGAGAAGCATTATCTAGAAGGAACTTATCATGATGTGGTCATTATGGATATAGTTGAAGAAGAGTATCACCAACTTGCCAGATCAAATGATTGGCCTAGTATCTACTAAAACCTGCAAGAACCCTATCTAATGAGTAATTTTGATAATACAAATAATAACCAACCGTAATACTATGAAGAATCACTGGTTTTTTACGATTTGTCTCTGTTTCATTGATTGACCGTGTTAAATATGAAATTGCTCGTTCCATTTCAAATTGAGTAGTCAAATCAGATTTTTGAAGATAATTTGAAAGCATAAGAATGATTAATTCAAATCAAGCAAAAAACTATCTTATAAAGATATGAAAAAACGGATAAAATTTAATAACCTTGTTCGTAAGCATCCTTATGACTAAAGTAAAAATCGAAATCGTAAAAATTCTGGAAAAAGGAACATGTCCGTATGAACACAAAGTGGGAGACACATTCATGTATCCCGAAGAACGCGGAAAAATCTGTGCAGCAGCATTAAATGATCTATTTTCCCATATTAGAGTACTTCAATTTGGTGGCTCTTTTCCATGGTCCGATGATCCAGAGAGTGCAACAGTATGCTGTCATGACTACAAAAATCCAGTTGTCTTTAAGCTAACTCGAGTAGAGGAAGATTAGCAAATCCTCCTTATCCCTGAAATTAAATCTGTAAGATGTTAAACTCAAGTGGTTTTTAGTTTATGAATGAAGTGGAAATACAAACCAACAACGTGGATGATTATTAAGATAACAAGTAAGATATCAGTTTTGTTTCTAATTTTTATACCCCCTATATTTCCGGTGTTATTCTCAATTTCAATAAATTTCCAAGCAAAGAACCAAGTGAAAATAAAAATAATAAAATGAGTAATATTGGATGTGATATCTTGATGCTCCATGATTACCAAGAGAGATTCAATTATCAAATGTAAAAACAAAAAACCCCAGAAGAGTTTTCTCTTATATCCACTTGTTACTGATAATCCGATCAACCCCCACACTCCCACTGATGCCCCAAGATAAGTATCATACATCAATATCCATTCTTTTGAACCGGGCATGATTTCAATAACTACGAAAAAAATCAAACCCATCACTATCGGCCATAATGCAGAGAGAATAAAAAAACTAATAATGATAAATTTAGAGCTGGTGGCCTTTTCTAAACCTTGAACATAATAGAAGATTAAAAATCCAACATATGCATAATGGACTAGTCCAAAATGGATGAATCCATAGGTGAAAAATTGCCACTGCCATTCGAACACCGGTTTCAGTGCAAATTGAGCTCGTATTTCCACATCAATAATATTCCTAGCAAAGAAATCAGACTCAATTGAAGAAAGAGAACCCTCTATGTATGTTAAAAACCCTATAATATAGAATAAACCCATCAGAAAGAAGCTACCAACAGGAAATTTGTTTCTGTTTGATTCACCATACCGTAATTTATACATACGTAGATAGAATCAGATCCTTTACAATAAAAAGAATTCGGATTTTGGAATATTGATCTATTTAGATCCAATGCTGTTCTAGTGGGATAATTGATGATATCCTCGTGCTGTTTTCTTTATTTTATACTTTATTCTTCTAACGCGAGTAAAAGAAGATTAGGGAAAAGGTTATCGTAACGATCGCAACGATCGCAACGATCCAAATTGTTTCACTTTCTTATTTTTCTTCTTCGTAGAGGAAGATTTCTTCTATTTGTTTTTCAAAAAAATGAGCCATTTTAAAGGCTAATTCTAAAGAAGGGTTGTAAGTACCGTTTTCAATTGCGATAATTGTTTGTCTACTTACTCCTACTTCCTCTGCTAGTGTTTTTTGGGTTAACTCATGTTCTGCTCTGAGTACTTTTAACTTATTCTTCACCTTTATCATCTCCTCTTTGTTCTCCTGAATGTTTACTATATTTGAGTAAAAATGTTAATTGCTTCTTAGTTACCACGAATTGGATACTTAACGAGTTTCGTTTGTTATTATACCTCTTTTTGACTCCTTTAAGAAAATACCTTATTGTTATAATCATTGTCATTTAGTATCGTATATCGGTACTCCTACGTCGTTGCCGTTTCCGTCGTCAGACTCTGTCTGCAGCTTTATTCTGAAGAGCTTATCCGGCTTTGCTCAACTCTGTTTGAAACCTAGTTTCTTATGTTTGGGTAAAGATGGGTAAGATTTAGAAACGGTTATTTAGAATATTTGCTCCATTTTTTCAAAAAAGATTGATATCTCTCATCAGATCTTAGTAAATCAAAAGCATCGTCTTTCAACATAAAAGGAACAAGATTTTCTGCGTTTAGTTCAAAAGCTTGCTTCAAATGTTTAAAGGATAGTTCAAACTCTTTTTGGAGAGCATATACTCGAGCATAGTTATACCAAAACATAGAAATTTCAGGTCTTACCTCTACTAATTTTTTGAAAACCTCTTCTGCCTCAGGATAATTTTGAAGTATTGTTAAGGTTCTTCCTAAATTAAACCAAGCTTCAGCAAAATCAGCTTTAAAGTTAACTGCATTCCTGAAAGCTTCTTCTGCTTCAGTATATTTCTCCTGGTTAACTAAAACAACTCCTAAGTTACTCCAAGCATCAGCACCATCGGGTCTTAGTTTTAATACTTCTCTGTACGCCTCTTCAGCCTCAGTAAACTTTTGCTGCATCAAGAAAGCATTTCCTAAATTCTTCCAAGCTCCCGCATAATCGGGTTCTAAAACTATTGCTTTTTTGTATACTTCCTCTGCTTCAGAAGCTTTCTCCTGGATTACTAAGCTCACTCCTAGATTATTCCAAGCTCCTGCAAAATCGGGTTTTAGTTCCACTACTTTTCTGTAAGCATGTTCAGCTGCAGGATATTTCTGCTGGTTATTTAAAGCAATTCCTAAATTATTCCACGCATCAGAATAACTAGGCTTTAAATCCAATGCATTTCTATATGCCTCTTCAGCTTCTTCAAATCTCTGCATATAATCTAAAGTCACTCCTAGGTTAAACCAAGCTTCAACAAAATCGGGTTTTAGTTTCAATGTTTTTTTATAGGCTTTTTCAGCTTCACCAAAAAGCTGCATGTTTACAAAATTAACTCCAACTCTAAACCAAACATCAGGATTCTTTGAACTGGATGACTTCCTATAATATATCTTGCGACTAATCCAGATAATGTTATAAATTAGGGAACCCGTAAAAAGAACAATACCAGCATATAAAAGAAGATCAGGACTCATAAATATCACATGAATTTTTAACCATTTATTTTATCAAAAAAGAATAACGCAATAAATATAAAAAGATTCTTTAGACAATAAATCAGAATTAAGAAGAAAAAATAAGGGAGGATCTTTCATCAGATCTCATACCGTTTAACAGCTTGTTTCAAGTAATCCCTAGTTTATACGTGAAGTAGAAAACCATACCAAGAGCGTGGATGATTATCAAGATGGCAAGTAGGACATCAATCTTATTTTTACTGCTCATACCCCCTATGTTCCCTGTATTATTCTCAATTTCAATAAATTTCCAAGCAAAGAACCATGCAAAAATAAAAATAAAAACATGAGTAATATTGGATGTGACATCGTCATGCTTCATGATTTTTAAAGCAAATTCAATTATCAAAAGTATAAGTATATCAACCCAGAAGAGTTTTCTTTTATATCCACTTGTCACAGATAATCCGATTAACCCCCAAGCTCCCACAGATGAGCCCAAATAAGTGTCATACGTCAGTATCCATTCTTTTGAAGCGGGTAAGATATCCATAAATGCGAAAAAAGCTATCCCCATGACTATTGGCCACATTGCAGAGAGAATAAAAAAACTAATAACGACAAATCTAGAGCTAGTGGCTTTTTCTAAGCCTTGAGCATAGTAGAAGAGTAATAATCCAACATAAGCATAATGAACTAGTCCAAAATGGATGAATCCATAGGTGAAAATCTGCCACTGCCATTCGAACACCGGTACCAGTGAAAATTGAGCTCGAATATCCTCTACAATAATGTTCCTAGCAAAGAAATCGGACTCAATTGAAGGTAGAGAACCTTCTTTGTATGTGAGAATCCCAATAAGATAGAATAAGCCCATCAGAAAGAAGCTACCGACAGGAAATTTGTTCCTGTTAGATTCATCATACCGGAATTTAAACATACATAGATAAGATAGTTCACTAAAATATAAAGAATTCTGATTCTGGAATTTTTGGGGATTATTTGGTTTATTGGCGGATAAACCTGAATTTAGAATTAAATACTTACTTTTCACTTAGGAGATAAGATTAGTTTTGCATCGAATTTATCTCTACGATCTTTAGGATCAATATAATAGTGTAACAATTCACCATTAGACCATCTCTCAACAAGGTCATCATAATGTTTTGAGCCCAAAGTTCCAGATTGCCCTGGACAAATAATTCCTTCTGTTTTTGTTAAATCTCTAAGATCAAATGAAACTCGATAAGAGGGAGACCATGCATTATTGTTAAACACATCATCTGCATTCATAGCTGTTTGGAATGGAGTATCTGTATTACCTCTAATTGGGATAGGCTTAACATTAAATATTCTATCCATAGGTGGAGTGATATCAAAAGCATGGGGGAAAGATGCTTGATGAATACTGCCCCATTTCCAATTGCTGTAACCTTTGCCGAGATTATCTTCAAGCCATTCAATTGCCAGTTTAAAACTAGCTTTGAGAATATTTTCTTTAGAATCTTCTAACCACTCAGAATTAGTATTTAACAATCTTAGTAATGCAACTGTATCACGACCGAAAAAAACGTTGGCGGATAATAAAACAGGATGAAATCCTATACCCATCATATTTTCAGTCAATTTCTTACCTAATTTAGTTTCAAAAATTTGCTTGAAAGTAAAATACTTGCTAACCTCGTATAATGAAGCACCAACACTTTCAGTATCCATTCTACCATCCCATGTAGCAAATATCTCTAAAATCTTAGCTTCTCTATCATTAAAATCAGATAGATCTAAATCCATGAAATGAGCTTGAAATTCAACTCCGGGAATGCAATAATCATCCATCATGAAATCATTAAGGTCTTTTTGAGTAATTTTCCTTTCTTTGATAGTTTCTAGGATTAAATCTTCTAATCTCCTTGCTCTATAGCCATTCATCCATATTTCTCCTAAGTAATGTGGGAAATCAGAATCTACAATTCGATTATTAGTAGTGATAATATAACCCTGTTCGGGATTGAGTAGATGAGGCATTTCTTCGAAGGGAATTACTCCATCCCAATCATGTTCGCCAGTCCATCCAGGTACAGGTACTTTACCATTGCCTTCTTTTCTAATAGGAATTTTACCAGTACACCAATATCCAATATTATCTTCTAAATCTGAATAGGCAATATTTAACTGAGGAGTATCTATTAACCTCATACAATCAACAAAATCATCCCAGTTTTCAGCTTTACCCAAGTTGTACCAACCAGCCAACGCACGAGATTTTTCTAATGCCATGTCTTTCACAGCAATAGCATAGTCATCAGATAAATCTTCGTCAATAATATTTGAAAAAATAGTCCCATGAACTGTTTGATAGATCTTTTCAATTAAAGGTTCTTTTCTATCCTTAGAATAAATTTTCTCCTCTAAAACAATTGCTTTTTCCATCTTGCCTTTATATTCATAAGTAGCATCTTCAAAATTAAATTTCTCTAAATAAACATCAGCACTATCTGTATAAGCTAATGTTACACCCCAGGCGATTTTGTTATTTTGACCAATAAGAACCATTGGTAATCCAGGAGGAACAACACCCATAACATATTTATCTCCTATTTCAAGTAGGTTTTGAACCCATAATCCAGGGGTAGATAATGCAAGGTGCACATCATTAGCTAAAATTGGTTTTCCAGTTTCAGTTAGTTTGCCAGAAATTCCAATAGAATTAGATCCTGCATTTCTGGATAAGAATGGGCCATTCAATTTCTCTAAGACGCCATCCAAATTTATTTTATTAAATTCAATACCTTTTGGCAAAATTGAAGGATTCTTTTCAGGATAATCGACTTCTAATTGAGCAGCTAAATCTTCTCCAACTAAATCGATTAACTGAGCTCTAATCAATTCTGAGTACCAATCGTGGGATAATTGCCACATCATTAATCTAGAGAAAGCAAGAGAATCTTCAACTTGCCACTCGATGGGTTTTTGTTTAATTAATGTAAATTCGATTGGTAGCTTAAATTCAGGATGATTAAGCCAAGCATTTATACCCGCAGCATAGGACTCAAGGGCTACAATTACTTCTTTAGGAGTATGATCACGATCCTTTATTCCAAGTCGTCGAAAACCTATGGTTCTAGATGCCCTATCAGTATCTAATGCTAAATCACCAAATAGTTCACTTAAAGTACCATTAGATGTTCTTCTAACAAGTTCCATCTGCCAAAATATATCTTCAGCATAAGTGAACCCTGGGGCAAAATACAGTTCTTTTTCATTCTTAGCACTAATATAAGGGAAACCACTACCAACACGAATGAAC
>DAOWED010000012.1 GCA_030638685.1 Candidatus Heimdallarchaeota archaeon
ATTATTTCAGATGCCATAATTTTTCACCAAATCAACTATGTGTTCTCATAAGTATCATATGCAAATTCATTTTTAAAAGAAGAAATTTCAAGTCGTAAACAAATCTCTCTCTACTTTTTAATTCTCAAACCTCCTTATAATCTTATTTCAGACGGAGGTACCTAAAAGTAATAAAAGTGAATCATTTCAAACAAAACGATTTTTGAACGAATTTTTTTTAATGTCCAACTTTGTCTAAGTTTTACGTATACAGTTGTTTAATATCAAACTAGCTCAGAAATACCTTAGGCCTACTTCTTTAAATCAAAATTGAAAAAAGTTAATTAGAACCCAATCTTGGGTGAAGTTCCGGTGTGGTCTCATCTGCATGAATCGGCTTACAAAATAGTAAAACCCCATCAATTAAACAAAAAAAGATTTTATTTCTCATTTGATGAAACGATATTCGTTGAACACTCATAAGTTTATGGGGAATTCTTGCTAAAATTGTAAATTATTAATGAAAGGGTAGAGGTAGAAGCTGGTGTGGAGAAGAAATTGATTTGAAATGATTATTGAGTTTCAAAACAAATCTATTCTATCTAATTACTTTACCATCCTAACGCCATTCCATCTGCTCTTGGGTCAGATCCTCCAACTAAAACACCTGTTTCTGGATCTCTTTTGATAATTTGTCCTCTTCCAAAAATTGATCTTGCAATTCCCGAAGTTGGGATAACCTCATGTCCTTTCCTACACAGATTGCTCATTATTTGAACTGAAATTCCTTCCTCAAGTGATACTTTTCCACCAGCTGAACCACTGCCAATACAGAATCGTGGAGCATCCAGTGCTTCTTGAGGTTTCATACCAAAATCAACCATATTTACTATAACTTGCATATGTCCTTGCGGCTGCATAAAACCTCCCATTACTCCGAAACTGGCATAAAGTTCTCCCTCTTTTGTAGCCATCCCGGGTATAATTGTGTGATATGGCCTTTTATTCGGTTCTAAAGCGTTGGGATGTCCTCTTTCAAGAGTGAAGTTTGCTCCTCTGTTTTGAAGAGTAAAACCAAATCCTTTAGGTATCAATCCTGTGCCGAACCCCATATAATTTGAATTGATAAAGCTGCATGCATTTCCTTCTCCATCAACCACTGTGAAATAAACCGTATCTGATGAATTTACTGGTGATCCCTTTTTAACATCTATATTTGCCTTTTCGGGGTTAAAAAGTTTCATTCTTTCTTTTGCATATCTCTTTGAGATTAGCTCATTTATTGGCACGTGAACTTTTTCTGGATCTGCAACATACCATCTTGTGTCTGCAAAAGCAATTCTCATTGCTTCTATCTGCAGATGTAATAGTTCTTCAGAGTTATGTTTAATTTCTCCTATATCAAATTCTTCCAACAAATTAAGTCCCATTAAAGCAGTAATTCCTTGACCACTTGGAGGGATTTCATAAACATCTACTCCTCTATAGTTTACTGAAATAGGGTCATCCTTTGTCGTTTTATGTTCTTTTAGATCCTCTAAGGTCATTACTCCTCCCATTCCTTGGATTAATTCGATTATTCCCTCAGCTACTTGCCCTTCGTAAAATCCTTCTTTTCCTTCCTCTGCCACCTTTTTGAAAGTTTTTGCGAGATTAGGCATTTTCATAATCTCCCCTTCTTTTGGACCTCTCCCGTCAATTAGCATCTGGTCTCCATATGGACCACTTCTTAGTTGTTTTGCTCCTCTTTGCCAGTAAAAAGATGTTATAGGTGCAACTGGGAACCCTTCTTCTGCAAGTTTTATTGCTGGAGAAAGCACTTCTTTCATAGTCATTGTACCGAATGCTTCTATTGTATCAACCCATCCTGCAGCTGCGCCGGGAACAGTTATTGTGTGAACACTTAGTGGTGGTAGTTTTTCTTTAATTCCTAGTTCTTCTAATTTCTCTATTGTTAGTTCCTTTGGTGCTCTTCCACTTCCGTTTAATCCTAGCACTTGCTTTTTTGAATTATCATAATATAGAGCAAAACAATCCCCACCAATGCCTGTTGAAGTAGGTTCCGTAACATTTAGTGCTGCTGCTGTTGCCACTGCTGCATCTGCGGCATTTCCTCCTTTTTGAAGAATCCTCATCCCTATCTCTGTTGCTAACGGTTGACTTGAAGCAACCATCCCTTTTCTTCCATAAATATTTGATCTTCTTGAATTAAATTTTAACATCGTTTCCACCTTAAAGTTAATCTCTAATCCAATGTGCTTTAATAAACTTTTTTCACTTTAAGAAATTAGAATAGTTTAGCTGTTTTAGAACATTCTTCAACTAGTAACAATTCTTATTGTAACTAGCTTTCTAACTAAAACACTTCCAGCTGAAGAATAAACTTGACACCCACATCCTGGTTCTGAAGTATTTAGACAATCTTCATTTGAAAATTCTCCATCAGGTGCCATGAAAATAATTCGAAATCCATCTACCCAATCCGGGGGATATGAATTATTGAAAGCAATTGCTACTCCCATTATTCCTTGAGCTGCAAGCATTGAAGCATTTGGATAAACATTAGAGTACGAAAAAGTAATTTTGAACCCATCTGAAGCTTCAGCTATTAGTTTTTCAGAGGTTTCAAGAGTTATATCACCTAATAAAATTGACATGGGTATGACTGTATAGTTTCCGTAACCATTCCAGTTATCGTATCTATTTTGAAATTGCCCCGTGTAATTTTCGTAAGGTAATTGCATCAAGTCAAATATGGAGTAAACAATTTCTTGATCTCCTTTAATTATAGTTATTGTAGAAGTAGAACCTTCAACAAAAAGGGGGTTTGAGGTTACTAACACTTCTTCCCCAACTGTGACATTAATATAATGATAAAATCCTCCATTTTCGATTGAAGCATACAAGCTGGCTCCTCCTCCTCCTGAAACAATATAAGTAGTATTTTCCTTTTTAGTTTGATTGAAGATATGAATATGTCCACCTAAAAATAGGTCTACTTCATAAGTATCAATTATTTCTTGAAAACGGGATGTTTCAACTGTGTTAGGCAAAGCATGTGGCTCATCAACTTCTCTCGGGTCAAAGATTGGAACATGAGTGAAAACTACTTTTTTATTGTCTCCTTGCAGTTTTTCTTCAAGCCAATCAAGCTGTTCATTGGATACTTCAATGCTTGAAGTATCTACAGAGACAAAAGTATAACCACTAAAACTAAAAGAGTAATTTCCAGAACCCCATAATGTCTGATAATTTTCCAATCCTTCTTCTTTAACATCATGGTTTCCTGGGGTCAGAAAAAGAGGTACTTCCAATTTGTTAGTTATATCAGCAAAAGACTGTAACTGCTCCTTTGTACCAAATGAGGAGAGATCACCTAAACCGATTACAAAAGCAGGTTTTTGATTATTTGCAATTTCAACTATTTGTTCTAAGATTTCAGTAGTTCCTTGAGAATCGCCAAATGCAAAGAACTGATTATTAGTTGATGCCGGAGGAATTGCTTCAAAACTTACTGATAACCCTTCATCTGGTATTTTTTCCGAGGAAAATTCAAAATATTTCCAGCTTGTGCCTACAATTTCAGATTCTGGTTCAAATGGATCAAAAACTACTTCAAGTTCACTTCCCCACACATTAGTCAAATTAATATTTGGCGTTTTTTCTGCTTTTTCACCGGCAAAGATAGTCGCTTCTCCTGCTAAAAGTAAAGCTCTCAAGGTAAGAAGATTTTTAGTTTGTGATACTTCAATTATTCCATCTCCCGTAATATCAAAATCTGATTGATCATCATCATTATCGTTAGTATTAGTTAGTACTATCCCGCTTATTACAGCTGCAACGACTAATATTCCAATAAAAATGCTTCCGTAAATTTTGTAATTGCTTTTCAATTGTTTTTTCTCCATTATATTGTTTTTCAGAATTTTTCTTGCTAAAGATAATCAGTAAAAAGATCAAGCAAAACGATTACTGATGTCATAACAATCATTATCACACAAATTGAGGTTTCTTTTAAATTCTGCTTTCTTGGTTCCATGAAAGTCCTTTTTTTGTAAAGTCCGAAAGCACGCCCCTCCATAGAGATAGCTAATGAATCCACTCTTGAAAGGGCAGAAATAATTAGTGGAATGAAAGTATACCTGATCAAAACAAAAATACCTCTTACTCCTCTTTTTTCAAGATCAATTCCTCTTGCAAGTCTAGCGTTTCTAACATGGGATTGCTCTAAGTCAAACAATGGAACGAATCTAAGAGCAAGAACAAGGGTATATGCATACCGGTAAGAAATACCCGTTCTAGTTATTGCTTGTGCAAGTTGAGTTGGTTCAGTAACGAATACAAAGAATGCACTAAGGGAAATGATCCCCAAAAACCTTAAGGATAGTTGAAGACCCCTGTTCATTCCAATATCTGTTACTGGAAGGCTTTTTCCGATAAAATACACTCCTTCTGGGATAAGGTAAAAAAGATGTTCACCTTCTGAAGTAAAAAGCCATTGTATGATAGTAATAGTTAACGCAAAGTAGATTATTGTTTTGATCTTTCTGAAATACTCATAAGGATTAAGTTTTGCAAACACAAAGAGGAAAAGTACTCCTAGAAAAAGTAAACTTAGCTTTGTAGGGTCTTTAAAATAAAACATAAGAAAAGACCCACAAAAGAGGATAACTATATTCACGAAAGGATCTCTTTTGTGAAACCAACTATCTGCGGGTTTATAGCCAAGTTTTATCGTCATTTTTTCATACCTCTTTATACATAACATCATTCATTCTTTCTAGCATCTTTCCACCAAGTAGGCAAGAAGTGATAATAACCTTCTTCTTCCAATTGAATGAATCCGTCTTCTATATCAGCATTAACAACTATTTTTCCTTTATCCATGAATATTATTCTATGGCAATATCTGAAGACTAAATTTGGATCATGAGAGACTAATAATGCAGTTCCACCCGCAAGTAAACTCTTATTGATTATTTTGATTATTCGTTGAACATTTAGCTCATCTTGCCCCACAAAAGGTTCATCTAGGAGTAATATAGGTGGTTTGTAACTCATAATTGATGCAAAATTAACTCTTCTTTTTTCACCGAAGCTAAGCCCGAAAGGTGTCTGTTCTTTATATTGATCTATAGCCAACTTTTCCATAAGTAAATCTGCATAGTCTATTGGTATATTGGGGGGTTTTAAGTGGTCAAGTGCTAGTTTGACTTCTTTATTAACCGTTGTTTCGAAAATCATATGATTTGGATTTTGAAAAATAAAACCTGCCTGTTGTGCAAAAGAAGCTGTTTTACCTGGTTTTTTACCATTAACTATAATTGTACCAGAGAGGGGATCAATTAAACCTAAGATACTTAAGAGGAGGGTTGATTTTCCTGAACCATTTGTTCCCAAAAGACCTACCAGTTCTCCTTTTCTACATGAAAAACTTACATCTTTAAGAACCTCTTTTCCTTTTTCGTAAGCGTGATTAACTGAGTCTACTATCAATATTTTCTTTGATTCTTTTAACGGATTAAGTCTTTCAGGAGATTGATTCCAAAATGGTCTTATGGCGAAGGATTTCTTAGTTAATTCGTTTACTTGATGGAATTCATTAGCTGGTTTAAATTGTTGAATTATTTTTCCATCATCCATTATCCATAGTCTATCAGCAGAAGAGAGAAAAGAGCCTAATTTATGTTCAATAACGACAATTGTTAAATCAAGTTTTTTTCTAAGATGACTTATTGTTTCTACAAGCTTTGACGTAGCATTAGGGTCAAGGTTTGCTGTTGGTTCATCAAAAATTATCATCTGTGGTTTCATTGCTAAAATTGATGCAATTGCAACTCTCTGTTTCTCCCCTCCCGAGAGATTAGTTGTTTCTCTATCTTTCAGTTCATTTAGCTCAGTCAGTTCAAGAGCCCAATTAACTCTGTCTTTTATTTCACTTGAAGGCAGACAAAGATTTTCAGGACCGAATGCTATTTCATTTGTTACATTTAAAGTAACTATTTGGTTTTCTGCATCTTGTTGAACCAAAGCTACCTTTTGACTAATCTGGCTTATGCTTAAGGATCGAACTTCTTTTCCTTCAATAAAAAGTTCTCCTTCCATTATTCCTTTTCCTTGAAAAGCATGGGGGATAAATCCACATAAAGCGAGAGCTAAAGTACTTTTCCCTGATCCGCTTGACCCAGTGATTAAGGTAAATGATCTTCTGGGGAAATCAAGGTTTAAGTTGTGAAGGATTTTCTTCCCTTCCTCGTAACTAAAGCTAAGCCCTTCTAGTTTAATCAAAACATCACATTCTTTTATATCATCTTACTTTGATTTCAATTATTTGACGGATCCACATCTCTCCGTCGTAATTTTCAGCAATAAGTCTTAAACTATTATCTTCTTCTACAATAATAAATTCACTGTCAGTCATTATTTCTTGCAAATTAAAAGACATTTCATATCCATCGTTTGCGTAGAAAGTTATTTTTTCAGCGTCTGGTAAGGGATTTGCTTCTGAGAGTATTAATGACACCAAAACTCCAGTATAGTTTTTTGGATCTTCATGCGTTACAGAGCCTGTTAGCTCAGCTTCTATCGTAATTAATTGATCATTAAAATCTTCCATTTTGAAGAGGTATGGGTGTTCAACTTTCCCTGTAATTTCACATTCTGCTTTCATATTAAATGATTTGAAAACAAATAGAAAGTAGTAGCTTGATCCAAGGAATAGTCCAAGAATAAACACTACTGCAACTATTCTTGTTAACAATAAATTACTGGGCTTATTAATTTTTGACAAGGAAACTGTAACACTGAAAGTGTTCTTAAAAAGGTGTGATTCTTGAATTGTTTGTAAAGTAGACCAGCTTAAATATCCGCCAAAGAGTATTCCTGAGGAAAATGCTAACGAACACATTACAAAAAGGAATATTAGAGGAATTGAAATCAAATAAAACATTTGGAAAACAAATACATTTGATAAGGCACTCATCCCCGCAATTATACTAATATGGAA
Organism: Candidatus Heimdallarchaeota archaeon; assembly: GCA_030638685.1. GTDB lineage: Archaea > Asgardarchaeota > Heimdallarchaeia > Heimdallarchaeales > DAOWED01 > DAOWED01. The sequence continues at coordinate 6,986 of DAOWED010000012.1, forward strand.
TAGAGTTAAAGTTCCCTTTTGCTCTTTTCTGAAGTCTGAAGAGAGAAAACCAAGATCAATAATTATTCCTTCAATTAGTGAGACTATAACTACAATGATGCCGTGAGTACTGCCAGTTAGAAGCTCTATTGTTCCTTTTAATGCTCCCATTGCTGTTCCAGATCCTGTTTTTCTTATTGCTCCATATCCTAAAATTAACCAAAATACATGCAAACCAGAGATGAACTGACCAGCTCCGAAAGGAACACCTAAAAGTTGATTGACTAAATTACCCAAATAACCTATAAAAGTACTCATAACTCCTCCTAAAGAGCTTAATAACGCAATTACAACTAGATCTCTTGTTGTAAAATAGCTATTTTTATTGGACCCAGAAGAATTATTCTCAATGGAATCAGTTGAAGTGAATGATCCTTTCTCTTGGGTTTTAGACATAATATCCTCTCTACAGTTCTTCTAGTTGATAAATATTTTAACTACTTTTTGAATCCAAAGTGAACCGGCTGAATAATCTATCAAATTTGTGCTGTTAATCAAATCATCGTTAGAAAACCCTTCATCTTCAGGTAGGAATACTAAGCGGTATCCTTCATCCCAATCAGGAGGGTAAGATGAATTAAAAGAGTAAGCTAGAACGCAACTTCCTTGGAAAGTATAAGTTGTTTCGTTCGGAAAAATGTTAGCATAGGAGATGTTAATTGAATAATCGTCAGAAGCTTCAAAAGTAAGATATCCATGCTCACTCATTCCTCCAACCTCATTAATTAAATCTATAAGATTAAATCCACGATAATAACCATATCCTCTCCAGTTATTGAACTGGTTCTCGTAACTGCTGAATCCTTCTGCTTTTGGGAAGTGTACAAGATCATTTAGTGAAAACGTATGTTCGTTTTTTTCTCGATCAATAACTGTAAGGTTATATCCACCATCAAGAGGTGGTGTCGAGTCAAAATCAATCATTGTAAGTGTCAAAAATGCGCTTCCTGCAAGAAGAACAGCCAGAAGAATAACTATTAATGATCGATTAACTTTCATGTGTTTACCTCTTATCAAGATAATTGTTAATAAAAAGTCATTTTAAAGATTATTTTTGCGAATTAAAAAACTCAACTATTTGTTACTTATTTTAGATAATCTGACTATTATTCAAGAAGGAAATGAAGATAATAAACTACTCATTTCATCTTCAAGACCAATACAAGACTTAAAATAAGAAGATGAAATAATTAGAATAACTAACTTTAAGGACATTCGAATTATGATAATTGATCACAAGGGTCATAAATTTGACTTTCCCGATGAGCTACTCTATTGGGAATCAACTAAGAATCAGTACTGGATACAAAGAGTCTCAGATACAAAAATTCGAATGGGGATTACTAGTATAGCTGCTCAAGTTTCTGAAAGAATTGAGTCAATTAATCTCAAAAAAGAAGGAGGAAAAGTATCGCTTAAAAGAAGCTTTGGAACTTTAGAAAGCGGTAAATGGCTGGGTCCAATCCGTTCACCAATAAATGGTGAAATTACAAAGCATAATGAGGAAGTATTGGCCAATCCATCACATCTAAATCGTGATCCTTACGGTGCTTGGATAGTTGAACTTGAGGGGATGGAAATCGATGAAAATCTAAAAGAGTTTAAAATAGCTCCAATAAACGATTCATTTATTGCTTTTATAAAAAAAGAAATCAAAGATTCCCTGAGTTTATTGGATAAAAAATTCTGAATGGAATTTAACACGATCCCGAAAGTTTATTTTAGTCGTTTGATTGGCTCTTATTGAGTGAATATGGTTAATATAAACAGTAATAATGATGAAAATCTGGAAAATAACTCAGGAAATGAATCTGAGAACGATCAAGTTGATCAAAAAGAACAAGAGAAAGAATCCAAGGGAAGATTCATTTACGAGTGCCAAAGATGTGGTAAGTCCTGTGAAGCCTTTCCAAACATTCCTGTAACATTAAAAGACACTTATAAATGGGCAATGGATGGAACTTTGAAAAAAGTAGTTCAATATTTGTTTGTAAAAGAGGCAGAAAATGGGATTATAACCATGTTTCTTGGTCATGAAAAGGAAGAAGAAAATCAAGCATGCCCTATGTTTAACAAAGAGGAAATGAGTTGTACCATCTATCATTCTCTCCCTATTTTTTGTCATTCCTTCCCACTAGCATTTGATGGAGAAAAATATTATCTTAAATTCCAAGAGTGTTCTGGGTTGGGACAAGGGGAAATGACAAAAGATACTTTATCAGATTACCGAGTAAGAGCAGAAAAGGAGTTTAGAGCTCATCAAGAAACAATGTCTGCATTACCATTACTTCAAGCGCTTTTAATGCGTTATCTAATGAAGAAACAAGAAGAAATGATGAGTAATCTTAGCCCAGAAGAAAGAGAAGAGCTTAGTTCCATTATTTCAAAGCAAGCTTCGAAAGATAATGACACTGAGCTGGAAGAATAAACGAAAATAGTTTTTAATTAACCTCTTAAGATAACAATCAAGAGAACAATTTTAAAATAGATCTATTATTATGTGTGAAGGACAATAATAACTTCCTAATAAAATATAAAACAAAGAACTGAAGGGATAAATAACAGTAAAAAAGCGTAACGGTGAAAAAATGAAAATAAGAATACTACACAAAATAATAGGCATTTCAGGGATACTTTTTGTACTATTCTACCTTTATTCTTCAGTTTTTAAGATCTACGACTCAAATAATGATTGGTGGCTCCAAGGGATAAATTATATCACATTATCCATAGAATGTTTAGCTATAATCATTTCATTCCAAATATTATCCCAACTAGGAGATGCTTTCATCCCGTATGAGAAATCGTTCACTTTCAAAACAAAGCCGGATTCATACCCCTCTATCAGTGTTTTTATACCAATATACAATGTCTCTCCTGAAATCTTGGACCATACATTGATAAAATTAAGCGAACAAAGTTATCCAAAAGAATCATTTGAAGTGTTTGTTGGAGATGATAGCTCAAATCATCAGCTAGCAGAAGAATGCAAAACCATTTGTCAGAAACATGAAGTAACTTACATTTTTGATAGTTCGAATAAAGGTTACAAAGCTGGGATGATGAATATAATGCTAAAGAAAAGTCAATCAGAATTAGTAGCTGTTTTTGATGTGGATCATTCCCCATTACCACAAACGTTATCTTATTTTGTACAGGCATTCCAAAAATATCCAGAATATGACTTTGTACAGGCAAAAAATCGTTTTAGAAACGTTTCCAATTTCATCACCATATGGTCAGCTTTAATGTATGCTCAATACTTCCAAGTTATAGTTAGATCTAAAACAAGATCAGACACGGTTTTGTTTAATGGTTCATCTACCTGTTTCAAAAGAGATGGGTTAATGACAATAGGTGGGTTCCCGACAGAGACTTTCACAGAGGATTCCGATCTAACATTTCTTTATGCC
>DAOWED010000057.1 GCA_030638685.1 Candidatus Heimdallarchaeota archaeon
AAAGCCAACAGCACCAAGAATCGATGATTCAATCGATTGAGGAGGCTAAGAAACTCAGAGATGAAGCTGATGAATTCCACAAAGCAGTAATCGAAGTTTCTACCAGTATCAAATCATTAAGAGATGAAATTGGTGACCTCTCAAAAGAAGGTGACAGGCTTAGAAGAGTACTAGGTGAAGAAACAAGAACTGAGAGAAAACGTCGCAGAAAAGAAGAAGCCAAGAAGCGACGAGAAGAAGAAGAAGAAACAGCTCAAGGATTGTTAAGTACCTATAAAGACGGTGGTAAGATAAGCTTTGACGAGTTCAAGATTTTGTTAAATCGAGATATGCTTTCTGAAAGTAAAAAAGAAAGTGCTGATGACGACCTTGTAAAAGCCGATATTAGCACAGAAGAAAGCGTCGTTACTTCCGAAGTTAGCGAAGAAGAATAATTCGTTCATCTAAAATCATTTCCCCCCCCCATTTTTTTCTTAAATGGTTAAAATAGTTAGTTTACACAAGAGTAAACGATAGTTTGTACTTTCTGCCAAGTTATAATTTCACAAATTTCTTAACGTTGCTGTATTATTGCAAGACTTTATTTAGCAATTTTAAGCTAGATAATTATCCATAAATTGGTGATGCAATGGATTTTCATGATAATTCGACAGATAAAAATGAGTGGAAAATTGATGGTCTGACAATTAAAGCTGCTTTGGATACTGATGGTAACCTTGAGATCATTATTGAAGATTTAAAAGGAGAAAAAATCACTCTAAAAAGCGATCAAATTCCTGAAATCTTAACTACTTTTCGTGAGATAAATAACCAAATAACTAAAGAATCAGAACTGAAAATAACTGTTCCAGGCCTCCAAGAAGAAATTATTAACGAATTATCAACTTATTACACCCAGTTAAATGACCCTAGTGATGAAAAAAGAGTTATTGCAGCCATTGCTCTGGGATTAGTTAAAGAGCAAGAAGCTATTGAAAAACTTTCAAATCTGCTTGATACTGATTCATCAGCTAAGGTAAGAAGACAATGTGCGATTTCTTTAGGATTAATCGGTGATAAACAAGCTACTTCAGCACTGATCAAAGCAATAAAGGAAGACAACAACCCCATCGTTAGAGAAGTCTCAGTCATGTCACTAAGCAAACTAAAAGGAGATGGAGAAGATTGCTTAGCTAACCAGTTACTCATAGAAGAAAACCCCAGAGTTAGAAAATCAATTGCTCACAACCTTGGTAAAATCGGTAATATTCACTCGGTTATTGCATTAATGTCCGCATCTCTAAATGATACAGAAGAAGATGTAAGAGAACGTGCATCTAGCAGTTTAAGAGAATTGAATGCTAGATTAGGTTTTTCCTCCCTTGAAGATCTTCTTCAAGCAGTTCCTGACTGCTCACTTTTACCAAAGAATGTTTCTACCTCTGAATTGTTCGATTTCTGCGTAATTAATTTATCAAATGATGATGATGAATTACGCTCAACTTGTGTAAGTGAACTAGGGTGGATCGGAAAAACTGATGTCGTCCCATTACTCAAGGAAAGCATTGAAAAAGAAGAATCAACCGCAGTTAAAGTTAGAATAATAATTTCTCTGGGTGAACTAGCTGGAGAAGACTTTCAATCTGATTTAATAGAGATGCTCTTTAACGATGAAAACCAACATATTCGAAGAGCTGCTTCTGTAGCTCTTGGAAGGATAGGAACTAAAAAGGCTTTAGATGTTCTAAAAAAGGTTATCAGTAAAGATAAATCAGGAATAGTTAGAGCTTCTGCATTAGGAGGTATTATGAATCAGTTTGATGCTGGTTTATCAAAAGAATCATTTTCTGATCTAATTGTTAATGAAAAATAATCTCCTCTCATCTTAATTATTCAAGTATTAATTATTAAGTTATTAAATCAATTTTTGTTCTATAGTTAATCCTTTTGGTTCATCTTTTTATAGATAAAGAACCAATTCGGAACTAGTTACCATGGACTTCTTACGACTGATTAGACAACGACCTCTTCTTTCATCAGTAACCAGTATTATATTCTGGATTATTCTTGTTTCCGGAAGTTTGGTTGCTCTCTTTACTCAGTCTGAATCAAATATTCAAAGTGGATATACTACACCAGACCATTTAGAATCGTCACAAGGAGCGGATCACCTAAGCGACTATATGTCTGTTAACTCATCACTTACCCTAATTATCCATTCTAAAGATACTTCTTTGCTAACTTCAGAAGCTAAACAACTAGTTTCACAAATGAAAAGTAGCATGATGAACAATGATTTGCTTTTCAGAGCTTTATCAATTGATGAGCCAATTATGGATGTTTTTAGTCTTTCAGAAGATGCTTTAAGATCATATTTTATTTCAGTTTGGTACTTAAGCCAAACAATTAGAGGATCTGCTTTATCTGTTACTGGTACTTCCTCAGTATGGGCTGATGCTTTTTGGTCAAATTATCAAGAAACCACTAATTCATCTATTGCAATTGCTAACGCTTCCTCAATAGCTCGACAAACAATAACCAACAAACTGAATGGAGAAAATCTACCCCATTATACTTCTGCCATGGAAAACACAATTTTCACTTTGGAATCGAACTGGACAAACTGGTTTGCAAGCAACTCATCTGATGTAAATGCTTCCTTTGTCAATGCTATAACTTTTGAGTTTCTACAAAGCTGGGACGTTTCTGAGTTAATGGATGATACTTTAACAATCATAGAAGTAGCTATTTCAACTGTAAAACAACTTCCTCTGATTGCTTCTTCGTGGGAAGAGGAAAATAGTACGATTGAATTGGCTGCCTATCAATCATTCGGAGTTATCGATGCCTCTGCTGTCCTTTGGGTTAATAGAATTTATAATTCAACTCTTGGCCTTTCAGCAGTTAATACCATTATTAATGATACATTATTAGGTGTTTTAAATGGAACAATTATCTTACCAGGCAAAGCTTCATCACTAATGACCTACTTTCTAAATAGATTAGTAAGCTATGATTACGAATTGGGGGCGTATAATACGCTTCTTATTAATATTCAATTTCAAGTTAGCAGATCTTCTGAAATTGGTAGTAAAGCCTTTGAACAGATTATTTCTCTTCTCGACCTTTGGAGAACAAGTAATGATGATTTTGATTTTTATCTTACAGGTTTTGATATACTTTTATGGGAAGAAGAAGTTCAGATAGTTAAAGATTCATTATTAATTGATATCTTAGTTGTTTCTGCAATCCTTTTAACAATAATCCTTATCAAAAGAAACATTACTTTTGCACTTTTTTCTTTGACTTTAGCAATTGTTGCTCTTATTATGGGAAGAGCCGCATACTTATTTCTAGTACCTGAATCAATTGGAAAAACCAATGAAGCACTGATTTTAATGACAGTAATTACTTTAGCTGCTGCAGTTGATTCCAACATTTTTCTATTTTCTCGTTTTCAAGAAGAAAGAATCAAAAAATCTAAGGGAAAAGCACTTGCTTCGACTTACAAAAACACTCTTCCTAGCGTATTCACCAGTTTGATTGCTATCTTATCCAGTTTCAGTATTTTTGCATTCAGCAGTTTTACTATTTTTTATTCAGCAAGTATTGCTGTATCCATTGGTCTCTTGGTAAACATGATTGAACTTCTAACTCTTACACCAAGTATTATTTGGCTCTTTGGTGATAAAATAGCTTATTCCAAAACTCAGAGAAAAAATAAAGAGAAAAATAGGACCAATGATCCCAGTTCTGAAGTAACTGATGAAAATACTGAGGGAATAATCACAAAAGCAATTACCAACGGAGCAAGATGGGCAACAAAGGCACCCTATACTGTAATGACCGGTTTTCTCGCAGTAACTCTCTTAGGTGGGCTTATAATAATGCTATCACCAGTAACATACAACAACGTCTATCTGGCACCTGAAAGTTATGAATCATCTCAAGGTTATTCTTTCGTAGAAGATGAAATTGGTTATGGTTATTTATCTAAATTCTATATCACCATAGTTTTGCCTCAAGAAGACTTCTTGATAAAGGAAGGAGAAATAAACTGGAAAACCTATAATTTATTGGCAAATTTTACTTCCAGTTTAGCTGAATTAGAACATGTCACTGATGTTCTTTCTCCAACAATTGTAAACCATGTAGATTTAGATGATTTGTTAAATTCCAGTTCCTATCTTGAAAAGGCTTCTGCGAATATTTTTCTAGATATGACTATTGCTAATAATTCTGGTCTATGCATAATTGAATTATCAATGGATAAGCCGGATATGTCTGATGAGATGCTTGACAAAGTTGAAGAGATACGCCAATTTAGGGACGATTTTATCAAGAATAATCCATGTGAAGGATGGGAAATTCTTGTAACAGGTGCAAGTGGGCTGTTGTACGATGTAAAAACCGAACTCATATCAGAAATTGTAATATTATCAATCCTAGTTATTATTTTTACTTTAACAATATTATCACTTCTCCTAAGGTCATTCTTTGTTCCTCTTAGAATTTTGATAACAATTATAATGTCGATTATTGTGAGCTTGGGAATTTTTTACTTAATTATGAATATCATTGGTTTAAAGGTATACTGGCTTGTTCCACCATTCCTATTTATTGTGATGAATGGTCTAGCCAATGACTTCGATTTAATTCTATTAGGTCGTATTAGAGAAGAGGTAATTTCAGGGGAAGAAACTCATGATGCAATAGTTAAAGCAATCCAGAAAACCGGACCTAGTATATCCTTGTGTGCACTAATAATGGCTTTTAGCTTCTTATCCAATGTTGTTTCTCATTCAGCAATGGTGAAACAAATAGGATTTGGTCTGTTCATTGCGGTATTAATAGATGGTTTTATTATTAGAGCAATAGTAGTACCCGCAGTATTAACAATGTTTGGAAAACAATCAATTCCCCTTACAAAAAAACAAAGAGCGAAGTTAGCAAGTAATAAAACAAACAAGGAAGTTAATAATTCCGATATAAGTGAGAATAAGGAAGTGGAAAATAGTCTTAGCAAGCAGGAGGAGAAGAAATGATTTTATTAGAAATAAAAAGTAAGAGTTATAGATTCCTTGCTGTAAGCATTGGGGTTCTAATATTTGTAACTCTACTACTACCAAGTGGGATGTTTCAGTCAAAAGCAGAAGGGGTCTTTTCTGGAAATGTAAAAGCTATTTATGAAATAAATCAGTTTGAAATCAGTTCAAATCACCAAGAACTCTTTGGTCTTGGAGTTACAGGAGATCTCACTGGCTCAGTTTTTGAGCTCTTCATTGGTACTCCTGAAACCGTTATTCGCGAAGTTCTCATCCCTGAAACGGGAGAATATCGTTTTAAGCAAGTTTACGAATATGGTTTTTCTGCACTTTTGGGAATAAAGAATGAAATAGCTATTAATTTCACACAACAACCAGAAAACTTCTTTCCTCTTGATTTTGCTAATTTTACACAAACATGTTTCTGTGCAAAAATGCCATCTAATAGTCTAATTCCACTCGTGCTCCCCTTTGATACAATTAATGAATTTGATTTTCAATCCGTTGAAGAAGGAAATCTCATCAAATTCATTCCATTGGTGCTTAATACTGACTGGGACGAACAATTGACCATTCTTTCAGCAATAAGTTTAGCTACGGAAAAACTAGATATCTCAACTTCTCTTACCACTGATGAATTCTTCGGAGTAAGTATTTCCTATCAAACTGAATCTGACATGAATTATTTCTTGCAAGTATTGTGGAGCAAAGAAAATGGAGTGATTAAATCTATTAAAGGTCAAATTGGGGAAGCAGATAGCTATCAGAGTAGATTCTCCCTTATATTAAATTCTCTAGAAAGTAATAATTTATCGTTCCCTAGCTTACCGATCTATGAGTTCGTTGAAGGAAACTATACTCATGAGGGAGATAGTTTATCGTCATTGGTTCCTATTGAAAAATACACGCTCTGGAACGATCGTTTGCTTACAATGGAATTTATTGATACATCATCACCTTATGATTATGATTTACGGCTAAGAGTTCGACAAAAGAGTAACATGTTAGTTTTAGAAAACATAATAATTCAAGAGAATGCTGCTCTTCCCACTAGCCCTTGGTGGATCTTGAATTTCGAAGAACAAGAGAGATTGATTACCGGATTAGATTCAGCACTAGAAGGGTTAGCTGAAAACTTAGAAGGAGCATCTATTTTGTTATCTGAATCTGATAATTTTAGATTAACAATCAATCATTTAAATCTATCAACAAATTATTCAGCTAATGAAAGCTATTCTTTTGTTTTCTGGGATGCTGAGATAGATATTACCACCACAGAGAACTATAAGCAATATATTCCAGTTGTTAAGGAATTTAACTTGACAAAAAATTATCAAATAATTACTTCTGGCTGGATTTCGTTTAACTCTACAGGTATTTTACAACAAGGAAAAATAGAGATAAGTCAAGAAATACTGGAGATTCATGAAGCAGAAGACGTAGAAACTTGGTCTTATAATTCAACAGAAAAAGGCTCACTTGGACTCGTAATAAATGGGTCCAGCTTAGGAGAACCACTGCAACCAACTGCATCGACTGAGGATAAAGCTGCTACATTGACTTATCACAGAATTATCTTACCAATTTTGATTTTAGTATACTTAAGAATTTATAGAAGAAAAATCAGAAAGTAGAGTAGCTTACTTCAGTTCTGAAAGATCTCCTTTTCGTTCAGGCAATGGAAAATTCTTGAGACGTTCATATGCCCACAAGCAAGAGGAACGGATTGTTGGATGAACTTTCTCAGCATAGCGATATTCGTAAAAAATTTCTTCAGCTTCACTAGCCGACATATCAACAAGAGATTCTACTGCTTGAACAATTACTTCTACTGTTTCATCTAGTTTTTTTACAATTTCTAGAAGGGCAGGTATAGCTTTTTTATTTTTAATATGCCCTAATGTGTGAATAGCTGAAACTTTAATATCAATCTCTGCCCCTTCACGAATTAATTCAATTATCTTTAGAGTAATTGATTCTGAAGGAGGGGGACTATTTCGTATTTGATGAAGAATAGCTAATTTATGAGGAGTAGAGCCAGATTCAAGAATTTCTCCCCAGCTGTTAGATTCATTCATAAGACTAGATGTTCTCGGGAATATAAAAAGAAAGCAATATGTTGCATAATAGAATATTATTTTTTGTTGGTTTTACAAACATCTAGTTTTAATCCCGCCATGTTACTAATGTCAAACTAAAGGTCAAACTAAAGAAATCTACTTGAGGTAGGAATAAGGTTAAAAAATTGAAAGATTTCTGAAGAAAAAAACTAGGATGAAGCCCTTAAAACGGTAGAGTAACTGAAGCGCGAACGATCTTAGTAAAACTCTATTTATCAAGTAACAATATATTGAAACAGCTTTTTATAGGAATACTGACAACTAAGAATATCCTTACTAGAAATTAAGGAAAAAGCTAAGATAAGATCACTGCGTAAATGTTTTAAACAGAAAAAACGAAGAACACTTAGCTATCTAGCTAGTATCGATATTAAAGAGGTAACATCATGGCACTATTTACGAGAAGAGGAGGAAAGATAATTTACTATGGATTGATTCTCCTTTCATGTTCAATGGCTTTTGCAGGATATAACTCACTTTCAACTTTCACAGAACCGATCGCAGAAGGAATGATGGATGACCTTGATACAACGGAGTGGTACCCGGCAGCAGATGGAAACAGGGAAGTAGGAGGATCAGATTTCTTCCCAATTTTGGGAGCAACAGCTGGTGAAGTTCTTCTTACTTACGTTCTGGGAACCGTTCTAACAATAGATTCTAACTTGATCTACTATACCTTAGTTATTGGTCTGATGATGATCCTAGGTGTAGTTATCGGTTTACCCTTTTCAAGACTTGGGGCAGGACCTAAAAGCGTTGAAATAAACAGAAGATTAGGTAAAGAAAAGGGTTTTGCTGGAGATTATCTTTTAGTTGAAGTAGAGGTTAAAAACCGTTCAATCAACCAGATACCGGTTCTAGAAGTCTATGATGCTTATCCTGATGTTTTTGAGTTAGTTCTCGGTGAAAATTTCCTAACAACTCAATTAAACCCACTTCAAACACTTAAATTCTCATATGTTGTAAGAATGCCAATTCGAGGAAAATTCATTATTGGACCTTGCAAAGTTATTACTCATGATAGAATGGGATTCTACTCTGATGAAGCAGTTTTAGCAGATATCTCTGAGATATTAGTCTTACCGTCATATCAAGATATTCAGAAATTGATGATGATAGGCAGTAAAAGACAACTCGGTGCTCAATTTGGTGCACATAAGATGAGTAGAAAAGGAGGAGGAACAGACTTCTTCGGGATAAGAGATTACGTACCTGAGGATTCAATGAAGTTCGTAGATTGGAAGGCAACTTCAAGGCTTAGTAAGATGATGGTTCGTGAGTATGAAATCGAACAAAATATTAGAGTGGTTACTTTACTTGACTCTTCCATGTCAATGGGTGCTGGTCTACCAAGAAATACTAAGCTTGAATATTCTATAAGAGCAGCGGTTCTTATGACCTTTTTAGCTCTTGAGAAAAGAGATATGATAGGAATGGCAGTGGCTGATGAAGAGGTAAGAGAATGGATTCAACCAACAAGCAATGCTAGAATAATTAACCAAGTATTAGATACATTAGCTTACGTTCAACCCAGAGGAGAAAATAAATGGTCAAAATCAATTGATTATCTTATTTCCAGACAGAAAAGATCGTGCCTTTTCGTTATAATATCAGACCTAGAAGCACACCCTGATGACCTTCTTGATGCTATAAGAAAACTCAGAGTTCACAGTCACCATGTGATAATTATTAGCCCATTTGGCCCTTGGTTTGAGATTGTTTCTCATGAGTTAGATCCTACTGATAAATTAATTGGGGAAGCCATTGTCGAAGAATTAATTGGTTTGAGACGAGAATTATTCAAAAAACTACAAGCTTACAATTGTACAGTTATTTCAGTGGGTCCTGATGATATGCTTCCTACTGTTATGCAACAGTATTCTCGAGCACGTAAGATGGGTCTTGGATCAGTTTAAGAACCAATAATCTTCATCTCCTCCCTTCCTAATTTTATTTTTTTAGTTATCTAGTTCTTCCTTTGGTTTAGCTAATGATTCAAACCATTCTGGTATTTTAGCATTAATTATGCAGTCAGATTTTGGTAAATAAGGTTTGATATCTATTATTGGAGTTTGATCATATGCATCTATCTTCTCAATTTCAATAGTTCCTTTTTCTTCATTCACTTCTATTACTCTTACTATGGTTAAACCTATTGGGTTAGGTCTATTTGGTGACCTGCACGAGAATACCCCGGTCAATGGTGCATTTTCTTGTTTTGGTGGGGTTACTAGTAGAATTTCCCTTCCCTCTTCTGTATCTCTTCCTTCAATCCACCAGAGAACAATTAAATGACTAAATTCATCCAAATGTAGCATTGCTTTTCTATACTTTTCAGTAATTTGAATAGTTGTTTTTTCTTCACTAACTGATACTTTACCTATTGATTTTAATGAATATGTCATCTTTTCACCTTTTTTATATTTCAAAATTTAACGGAATAATCTCTTCTAATTTTATCTCAAGTTTAACCCTCTCTTCTGAAACTTGCTTTTTGGGGTTTAGTTTGAAATCTAGTACTTTTAGATAAGCCAATTCTAATTTTTGTGAAGTTACGTTTACTAGTGTTGTTACTCCTTGAAAATTTGTGAAATTTACTTTTCCTTCAAAAACTAAAGCTAATGCTTTCTCGTTCATTTCTTCATTTTTTATCTGTTTTAATGCATCTGGAGGTAGCAAAATTTCCCCTTGGACCATTCTTTTGTTTTTAGCTTGCATTATTGATGTTATTGCTTTCCATGCTCCAAAAGAAGTAAAACTTATTTTTCCAAGTACAGTTATTAGAGTGATTCTTTCTTCTTCCAGTATTATTTCTGAAGGAACTACATTAGTTCTCTCCATAAAACTCGTTACTAAATTAGAAACTGGTTTCATCATTACTTCTTCTACGGCTCCAAATTGGAGCATTTCCCCATTGTTTAATACTCCTACATAGTCTGTTAGTGATAAAATAGTTGACTTATCATGTGATACAACTATCATTGTTTTACCCGTCTCCTTCTGTATTCTAAGTATTTCTTCTCTTAGTGTAACTTTTAACATTGTATCTAAGGAGCTTAGTGGTTCATCTAATAAGATAAGTTTGGGGTCCGGAGCTAGAGATCTAGCAAGAGCGACTCTCTGTCTTTGCCCCCCGCTTATTTCTCGAGGAAGATGGTTTTCATATCCTTGTAGACCTACCAATTCGATCATTTCTTTAACAATAGTTTTTTTCCTCTCTCGAGCCATCTTCTTTGTTTCTAGTCCAAATCCAATATTTTTACTAACGCTCATATGTGGAAAAAGTCCTCCATCTTGTGAAACTAAACCTATCTCTCTTTTTTCAGGGGGAAGATTAGTTACATCATAATTATCAAAAAATATCATTCCTGAATCAACTTTTTGAAGTCCTGCGATTATTCGAAGCAAAGTTGTTTTTCCCGACCCTGATGGACCTAGTAGTGAACCTATTTTACCTGATGGAACTTGAAATGAAGTTGGTTTTAAAGTAAATGATTCATCAAAATACTTGGTTACATCTTTAAGTTCCAGATCTACCATTATTATCTACTACTAATTCTTTCTAACGCTAAAAAACAATTAGGTTCATGTAAGTTTCTAAGAAGATAAGCTCAATTCTGTTTGTTCAGCTGTTCATCTCTCTTCTTCTTAATGTCGAACCAGGAATAAGTGAAGCGTAATTTGTTCTGTCTTCTTCGGTTTCCATTATTTTTCCGCTTTCTAACATAAAGTCAATAATATCCTCACCATAGCTTTGCTCAAGATCAGCTAAGAATTGTCTGAACGCCATTTGTGCACTCCCCATCATTCTTCTTTTATTTTCATCTTTAGGATTTAAAATTTCAAAAAAGCCTCTTATAGTATATAGCTCTTTTATTTCTCGTTTCAGTTCATTGTAGTCCTCCCCATATAGTTCTTGATTATATTCTCCAATTCGTGCCATTGATGAAAGAAAGTTGATCATTACTCTTAGATCATCAGTAGAATGGGATGCTTCTTGTACAAAAGCTCGAAGAGCCGCATTATGTGGAGACAAAGACAATAATTGAGGTAAAAGATAAGCTGCCCCCATTAAAAGATCGTCAAGTTCCATATCTTCAATCTGATCTGCTAGAAAGAGAAATTCGTTTAATGGTTTCATATGAACATCTTCTTCTATTTCTGTCTTCATTTCTAGCTTCTTTATCTTAGATTTTAACGAACTAATAGTTTTTTCAATCACTTTTTCGTCTGCAGTATCAGTCCAGAGTGCTTCGAGCAATTCTATGATTTTAGGGATCTCAAGCTTTGCAGCACTTTCAGAAACAGCAACCATCTCTAATATAGTCCCTAATAATGGATGATTTTCTAATTTTTTCTCACTGAACAGTTGAGTTATGTTCTCTGCTAGTTTACTTTGGACTTTTTCTTCTTCTACTTCCTCATCAGCCTTTCCTCCACCGTAAATCAGAAAGAAATCACCTAATTTTTCTTCAACATACTCAATATTTTCATCCAGGTCTTTGATTAATTTTATCAGTTCCTTTGAGGTTTCTGGCATAGTAAAACTTGCACTCGATAATGAAAAAAGTCTAGCACTCCCTATAGCTATTTCAGAACACTCTTTTGCAATTGAGCCCATCTCTTTGTCATTTATTTCCGTTTCTCTACTTTTTAACAGCTTCAAAATGTCTATAATGTCAGAAACGCGTATTTTTATCGAATTCATTCTTTCAGTTTGTTCATTTTCTTGAATTGAAATCGTTTCTTTAGAGATTGTAATTAGATTCCCCAAGAGATCAATAAACGATTTAGACATATTATCGATATTTCTCATACTCATAATAATCAGTGAATTAGTTGAAATCTTCATTGAAGATACAAAGAGAAATCATTTTAGGTTTATATTTTTTTACCAAGAGGAGCTTAATTTGAAGATCATTCAGTATATGCTTTTAGTAATATTGGAGATGGTTTCGGAGTTAATCACGAAAAAATCTAAGATAATTTTAAATAAAATAGTAATTACTCAAATATATGTCTGAAAATCAACAAAAAAATTTATTCATGGGATCGTTAATCAGCAGTGTTATTGGAGCTGCTCTCCTTATATTTGGAGAATTTGCGGGTTGGTATGATTACTGGTATAGCGGTGGTCATTTTTATGAATGGGGATATGTTTACTTTATTTCCGAAGATGGTGGCTTTGGTGCAACTATTATTATTGGATCATTTGCAGCAGCACTTCTTTATTGTGTATTTGTTTCT
>DAOWED010000218.1 GCA_030638685.1 Candidatus Heimdallarchaeota archaeon
AAACGAGAGTTACTAATAACCCAAGGATCAAACTCAGGAGCTTGAGAGACAGAGACAAGGTAAAGGCCGAATTTTCTTCCTTCAGATACAATGTTTCTGACCCACTTTGATCCAGAAAGACGCTGGGCTTCCTCATTAACAATTATTGTCTTGCGGTTGAACTCGTTGTTAAGAGCCATGGTCACGAAATGTTTAAGGAGAACATTAACGATAACGTCATCCACCTCAGGATAATTGGTTTCAAACCAGTAAACAATAGTATGGTTATCAGCTAAGGGAATAAGTTCTTCTGCTCTTTTGGAGAGCTCGGCTTCAATGCTGTCATTAAAGTAAGCCTCCATCATAGGCTTAGTTTTTCCTTCAAATTGACCCATTTTTTCAAATAAAAGCTCAGAGTTACTAAAATCACCAGAGATAAGCTGGTTCTGAATAAATTGACGAGCATCCTCATGCATGTCAACAAGTTGAGTGATATCTACAAAGATATCTGCTTCTTCACGTTTTTCAAGACCAAATTGAATGATACAGTCAGCAACTTGTTCGAACTCTCGATGACGATCAATGATAAGGGAGGAAGCGTTTAGAAGACGAGAGTTCTCACGAATAATATGTCTGACAAGGGTAGTTTTTCCTTGACCAGTTTGACCGATTACTGCTAAATGAGGAGGACCAGCGGGGACAGCTCCTAAGATAGGCACATGACTGACTTGAATATCAATATCTAGCTTTCTCTTGGAATAGAAAGTCTTCATTTTACTCTCAAGCTCAGGAACAGCTTCATCATCCAGTAAAGTAAAAGGAATGATACGGGAACGCATATGAGTGTCCACCGTATTATCAATAGGATCAAGTTGCATTGTTTCAATAGCACTTTCCAGCACCATTAAACGCTCTTCTAAATAAGTTAATTTAACTGGAGAATGAGATTTTATTCGTCTAGTAATACTGAAGGCATCAACCTTGATAGAAATCCTATCACGATAATTATTGGCAAGAAGAGCAATGAGTTCAACAGTAAGATCAAAAATATGGGCAGATACAGTTTCAGGGTCGCCTTTGGGAATAATATATGAAAGGATTGATTTAGGCTGGTTAGCAAGCTCTCGAGCTACTTCTTTGATGATTTGACGCTCGTTTTTATGAGCATAGGCTTCATACTGTTGCGCGTAGGAAATATGAGCTGAAAGAAGAAGGTCGATTTCAATTAAAAGAAGCTCTTCAATTGTTTCAAAGCCTCGAGAGAGACGAAGAGAGTCAACTCTAGCAGTGATTGCACTTCTAAGATCATTCAATACTCGTTCATAGATTCGTCCTAAGTAATCATAAGAATATTGGACATAATAAGCACCCATGGGGGCAAAACGATCAATTGTTAAATCACCAGTGTTAATAATATTCTTCAAGATTTTAATAAGACGATCAGTTAGTACCTCAGTGTCTGCAATAAGACCAAGAGCTGCTAAATCAAGTAATATGCCTTCATATTTGAAAAAGGCTTTAGTAAAACCTTCAGGAGAGCCGGATTTAACGGCTTTAACTAGAGCATTCTCTACATCTATTACTTCTCTACGAATGTTAGAGGATAAACGCTCAGTTTTACTCATGATTTTTCAACCTTTCAGTCACATTATAATTAAATGCTTACCGTTTTTACTCTTAAATCTAATGTTTCATCTATTCTTATAAAGATTTGTGCTTTTTGTCAAGGTTTAGCGTTGTAGAGCTGCTAAAATTTAACTAAGGGCATCAACTTACTTTTTAGCAATTGGTTAATGATTTCATAATTTATTATGCTTCTAATAATCAGCATCTAAGTAATAGAAATTATAGAGAGTATAGTCGATAGAGGACTCATAACTATCCCAGAAACCAGTACGGACAGTGCAAGAAACTCTAAAGATAATGGTATAATTAGAAGTAGTGGTGAAATCACCAGGCAACTTCAGCAGAGGAACAAAGGCTGAACCTCCAACAACTATAACTCCTTCAAATTGACGATAGCTATGCCACCGAGTTTCTTCTATTAATAACTCTTCACCACCATCAAGAACAAAAGTCTGAATGGTAAATTCTTTCAAAATCTTGAAAAAAGAGCCATCATGGGATAAAGTAACATTAAGCTGAATGAAGGAAAAAGCCATTTCAGGGGCATAAGATTGATAATTATTGTCACGATTAGTGCCTATAACATGAATTATTCCAGTCTCTCGATCTGTTTTATTAAGAGAATCAACTACAATCATTGATGAAAGAAGCACAAATATTATTATCACATAACCGATTTTTTTGTGGGAGTTAAACCAGTTAGAGCTTTTCTTGTAGTAAGAGATAAGCCTTTCAACAGCCGTAGGAGTGGTCTTTTCTACTTTAATCGCCGTTTCGATTTTTTCTGAAGGATTAATTATTTCTGGCTCCTCTTCTATTTTCGCAGAGTCATTATTGTCATTTTCTTTCTTATTATCGTCCTTATTATCTTCTTCATCGTCTTCTGGCCAGAAAATAATAAAAGCGGCAAGAAAGGCAATTAAAAGATAAACAGCATATCTAAAGGTCTGATCATCTTGCATTTGAAGAGAGATGAGACCAACCTTGGGAATACGAAGGAGGCATTTGCCAACAATGTAATCATAAGGAATAAGCGTCTTATCAAGAAAATCATTATATAGGATATGATCAGGAAAAGAATTAGTGATCGGATTATCACCCTTCACCCGATAATAATAATCTATAGTTCCACTATTATTGTGCTTAAAGATAGAGATAACACGATGAATAATTAATTCAGACTTGCTAGGGGCATCATAAACTATAACGTCGCCAACTTTAATGTTTTCAGGTTTGGCATTATAGAGGAGAAAAACATCTCCTTGGAAGTAAGTAGGATGCATACTGTTAGGATCAGGGTTAGAAATAACCACAAAACTAAAGCCAAAAAAAGCAAAACCCCACTTAAGGACGAAAACGGCAAGGATAATACCGACAAACCAAATAACGGAAGAATTGATCTCTGACTTTTTAGATTTACTCTCAGTTGAACTCATTTCTCTAATCAAAATGAACTAAGTAGAGAGACTTTTAATTGTTTTCTTTCAATAAACGAATTTTCATTTGTCATTTAGAAAAAGATGAGATAAATAGTAATTAAGATTAAAGAATAAGAGAAAAATTATATTTCAGCAGCAGAATCGGCTTCAACATCAACATCAGGCTCAGATCTACGAATATTGAAAAGCTTGACCATTTCATCATAGACTTTGATAGAACCAGAATCTTTGACGACTTTTTCTATCAGAAGCTCATATTCAGCCAAGTTGATGAAGTCGCTCCTCATAAGAAGTTCCGCTCGAATATCTCTAAGGTCTTTTAAAAGGTCCTTATCATTAAAAACTGAAACAACAATCAAATTATCAATAAGATTAACTAAAGAATAACGCTCCGAGATATTGCTCCACGCTGAACTCATATTAACAACTCTGATTGTGCCCTAATATAGGAGACCTTTCATCACTTAAAAAGCGATCGATTTGTATTTCAGCTTAAAAGCTATTTGATTGAAACAAAGAGCCAAATAATGAATAATTCGGAAAGGGACGAAAACAAAATGGGGGTTTTTACTTCTCTTGTTTCTTAAACTTGAAGCTAAGCATAGGAAGAGCTAAAAGAAAAGGAAACAGATAGAATTAATTATCAAATTCCCTTATAAAGAAGTAAAAAATGCAGGATATGATAAATGTTGCTGAAAAAATAACTTGATTAATAACTACTTACTTATTAGTCAAAAGTTCTAGAAATACCTGACATTTTACTATTAAATTTGCCATAATATACACTTAAACTTACTAAGATAACTAAGGAAGAAGTAATAGCTACATTAAGTCCAAATAGAAACCAGTTATTCTCCGGGGAATAGTTATGACCCATTAATCTAGTTACTCCTCTTGATGAAAGGAAATTGACCAGAAGAAAACCAAACATGTGACCAATTGCTGAACTAACAATCCCTACTAAAACAAACCTAGAAGTATAAGAAAGCCATATTCGGTATTCTTCTGCACCCAATGCCTTCAAGATAAGTAGTTCTCTTTTGCTCTCGCTCAGTAGATTATTGATAATGGTGCTTAAGTTAACAGCTACAACTACAAGAATTAAGACTAGTTCTGCAAGAATAATGGTCAAACTTAAAGCAAGAGGACCTTCAAGATAGGAACTTAAGTAGTCGTCAGATCCTTGAACAGAAAGACCTAAAGAGCCAAACTTACTCACTACTCCAGAATCGATCAATCCGGTGGAAGAAGAAGTGGTAGAAGGAAGGAAAATAGAGATTGTTTCACTGATAGTAATGATCAATTCTCTAGTATAATTTATACCATTAATTACAAAGGTAATGTTTACTTCACCTAGTGGGAGAAGAACCATTAATCGGTTTAATTTTCCATTAATAATTATAGGTTCTGCTAAATAAGGAGAATAAGCTATTATCTGTGCATCATAAACAGGTGTTCCATTAAGCCATTGGAGGTCAAAAATTATTGAAACAAGTGGAGGAGAAAGAAAAACATACACTTCATGGTAGGTAGAGACATTGAGCTCTATGTAACCCACTTGAGTATCATGTTCAAACTCAAAACGATA
>DAOWED010000179.1 GCA_030638685.1 Candidatus Heimdallarchaeota archaeon
AGGGAGGAGATGCCGATTACCAAGCTAAATTTCAAGCAAAAAAATCTAACGATGAAATAACAGTGAGAACGACGTATTATTCAAAAAGAGGTAATGATGGTGGATATCAAGATTTTGATCTCAGAATTATAATTAACAATAATCTGCTTCCTTATCTCCATGATCTAGATTTAACTATTTAACAATTAAAATTAGTAAACAATCTATCACTATTAATCGTGAAATTAAGTTTGCTTACGTTGACGGTCCCGAATTCGATGGTCCCCTTATTGATTGGGAAGAGTTTCTTGCTCGTATCCAAGCTTACGACCACGAAGAAAGAGTTACTGATAAATTCTTTGAAGAAAAGAAACATAAAGCATGGAACATGATTGTAAATCATTGGTATGCAAATATAATTAAAAGTGCTAATTAACAAAAAAACCAAAAATACAAATATGTGTGTGACCTATTATTAATAGGTGAGAAACGATAAGAAATCTTACTAGTAAAAATACCATTGTTGGCCTTTCGTTGATCGTAGTTGTCATTCTAGCTGGAGTTGTATCCTACTATTATTCTTCAGAAGAGCACCCCTCTTTTAAATATGAATGGGGTGAGTGTAAAAGTTCTCTTTTATGTGAAATAAATGAGAGAAATTCTCTTGATATCAAAGTGGAAGAGGGGGTTATCCATTTTAATCAAACAATATACACTATATGTAGTTCTAATCCACGTTTTGACCTTACACTTGAACGATCGGGTTACAATCTAACTATATTAGAAATCTTTAGTGGTGGAAATGCGTATTGCCTTTGTGATTATGAAATTTCAGGGGAAATTAATGATTTGAAAGAGGGAACCTATAATCTAACAATTATATTTCGCCTCATTAACTCAAATGAAACAACAACACATCATGAAGTGCAAGTGGATGTTTAATACGCTTATTAAGAATAGAATAGAGTTCACTGAGCTGAACTTAGACATAATAGTGAAACGATGCGTTATTATGCTATAATGAGGTAATAAGTCGGAGATGAGGCAGTTAACTTCAGATGATTAAAAAAAGAACCTCGATAAATGACATTACATACTCTTCTTAATGTCTTTACTAAACGAGAATTGAGCGACAGATCCATGAACAAGAGGGAATTGATGTCAGAATTATTATTAACAATGATCTGCTTCCTTATCTCTATGATTTTGATTTAACTATCTAGTAATTAAATCAGTAAACAATCTGTCACTATTAATCGTGAAATTAAGTTTGCTTGCGTTGTCGGTCCTCTTCTTTAATGTAAGTCATCAACTTTAGACTTTAAATTAATCAATGCTGCTTATTGCGGTCTTCAAGCTCAATGTGAATTAGCTGAATGTTTTGAAATTATTCAAGAGCCTCCAAGAACAACCAAGTACTTTGACTAACTTATTTCCTAATTTACTTGTTAGTGTGAAGGCTAATAGCTGCTTAATTCTTGGTTAACTTCTTTTGAAAGAGAGACAATATCTTTACTTGCACCTATTGAATTATTCAACGATATAAATGCTTGAAGAAGCCTTTGACTTTCTTTTCTCAATACAAAACTTTCTCGAGAGATCTCAAATTGAAGCTTAGGCTTTGGTGAAGTAAAATGAGCAATAAGAAGAGCCAAACATTTTTCTTGACCGGAGCTGAAACCCCGAGTATGAGCTCTTGAAATATCTGCCAGATACCTTTTCAAGACGGTCTTCTCTTTTTTTCTATAAGGTATATCTTGAAACTCAGATGCTCCTGCTAGAATAATTAAGATAGTTCTTTTTCTCAGAGGAAAAAGTCCTTCTTCTATTTTTTGGATCATATCATTAAAGTGAGTGATCGTTTTTGTCTTAATATAGTACATTGCTGAAGTACGAGCCAGTTCTGTTGGAACATAATCTGGTCCGGAAGGAACAATAAAATTATTGGTTATCAACCCCCTTAAAGCTTCATTCATTACTTCAATCAAGTCCGGCGGATATGGAGGAGTTCTTGAACTACCTTTATTCTGGCTATTTTTTTGTGTCCTCACCATGAAAAATGAACTCTTTAACCATTCACTGATTTCAAGATAAGATTTTAATTTGTGGCTAACAATCTCTGCATTAAGTCTATCTTCTAATGACCTATCCAACCATGATTCAATTGGTGTTCCATGGGCAATTAGTTGCTCATATTGGCTTTTTTCATCGTTTTTAACTATTAAATAAGCATAACCTACTGTATCATATCCTGCTCTTCCGGCTCTTCCCTGCATCTGAAGAATGTTAAGAATGCCTATTGGCTGTTCCCCTTTGTAGGGATTATAAATAGAAGTATCTCTAATAACGACTGTTCTTGCGGGTAAATTAATCCCCCAAGCAAGTGTTGAAGTAGAACAAAGAGTTGAGAGTTTTCCTTCGCGAAAGCTTTTTTCAACTAACGCTCTATCTTTCTTGCTGACATTTGCATGATGAAAAGCTACTGAATGAGACATTAATTGCTGAAGCTTAGGATTTCCTACCTGGTTTAATATATGCTTATCAGGTTTACTGGTGCTTTGAATACCATTTTCGACAATAAGATCAACTATTTTTTCAGCTAATAATTGAGTATCTTGTCTTGATGAAACAAAACAAAGTGAACCATAGCCTTTTCTAATATTATTTTTTATTAAATTAAAAACAATGTAATTCTTCCGGAAACGATCCTTATATGATGAAGCTAGAGGGGTGTACTCTTTTATCTCTGTTATTAACTGGACCATTCGATAACTGTCATCGTATCTTAATGTTTCCGCATCTAGCCATTCTGCTACCTCTTCACAGTTAGGTAAAGTAGCTGAGAGCCCAATTATTCTAAGTGAACTATTTTGAGAAAGAGTTCTTAATCGCATCAGAAGAGCCTCTAAAGTACCACCTCTTTCAGGATCATTTAATAGGTGAATTTCATCAACTACAACTACTCCCGTCTCTTCGAGAAAAGTATCTCCTTGTGGTTTTCGAGAGAGAGAATCTAACTTTTCTACAGTTGTAAGAATGATGTCTGAGTTTTGCAGTTTCTGATATGAATACTCGGTTTCGCCGGTTACAGCTTCTACTTTCCAACCATAAGACCCAAAACTGGTCTTCCAATCATCTTCCTTTTCATATCCTAAAGATCTAAGTGGAGAAAGGTAAATTGCTTTTTTCTCATGAAGAAGTGCTTTTAGAATACTCATCTCTGCAATGGCAGTTTTTCCGGAGTTTGTTGGAGCAGCTAGAATAATATTTTCATTTGTTTGCCAAATTGGTTCAAAAGTCTCTTCTTGCATCTTATTAAAGATTCTCTGAAATAAGCGAGGATATAATTTAATTAAATCAGAAGATGAATTTATTTCAGAGTAGGTCAAAGTCAAACATATCCCTCTAATTTTAAATGTTTAAATTCATCTAGTAAACATTCTTTTTATTACTTATCATCGGCCAAGTTAAATAATTGAAAATAATAGAAGCTTAATAAAAAAATTAGTTTTCTATTAATGAAAGATATTCTTGTGTGACTGGTTGTTCTACCTTGGGTATTTCTTCAAGGTCTGCAACTTGACTCACAATATGAATTATTGTATCTCTTATTCCTACGGGAATTTCATCAGATTTAGCATATTCGCTTACCAATCTTCCGAAACGAGGTTTGTTCCCTTTTAGAAAATTGAGCACTTCTTTTTCCCAGATTGTTTCATAACTTTCCTCTTTATATTGAAGCCAATCATCATTGAATCCTTCCTCTAAGACTCTTAAGACTAAATCAGGCTGTGTTTCAATAAAAACCTCTTCAAAATTTGGTCGTATTGCAAATGCACCATGCTTTGCGAGAATGTTCTCTAACTGTTTATTATTTTCTACATCTACTTTTTCATCTACTTCTATTAGACCCACTTCTAATAAGCCATTATACACTTTAAAAGTGGCATCACCATCATACAAAATACTTACTGGTATTTTATAGGCAAATTTCAGCATTTTTACATAAAGTCTAAAATCACTACCATAAACAGGAATAACACCAATTCCAAAACTGTCTAAATTGACTTTGACACCCTTATATCTTAGTTTTGAGCCAAAGATAGGCAAAGCTCCTTTTTCAGTTACTCCTTCTACCAAAATTACACCTCTTGAGAAGAATATCTCTGAGAATGTAGGAGTAATTCGTTGTTTTAACTTATCAGATTTTTGAAAGAAATCAGGTGTTACTTTGTTGATTGTAGTATAATTATTTACTTTTCTAAAAAGAGCAATATCCCAGATATTAAAATGGCTTATCCCGTTATTACTATGCGAAACAACAATTGTTTGAACAAAATTAGAAATATTATGGAGACCGTTGAAGATCTGTCGCTGACTGTGAGGATGAAGATGTATCTCTGGTTCTTCAACTCCAATAAGCAAAGACCCTTTTGAATGATCCCACCTAATAAATTCACTGCAAATATCGATAGCAATTGATCTTTGTGACATGTCATGTTTTGATGAGATAGGAACAGGTCCTGTGAAAAATTTACCAAATTGCCAAATTTTACTTAAGATTGAAGAAGGTGTAAGATGGCTATATCTTTCAGAAACACGCTTCAAGAAGTGTTCTATATCAAAACCGGGCATGAGTCTATCAGTTGTTTGGTAGGCTTTCTCAATCAAATTATCGTATTGAGCACTCATAAAAATGTGATCTGTTCCAAGTAAACGAATTAAGGAGCCCAATTCTGAATCTTTCCATTCAACGTATGGAGGGCTTGCTAAAAACTTAGCATATTTTGGAAGAAAGAGTTGATCTCGTGCGATTTCAATTCCTTCCAAGAAGATCTTCTCAGAAATCTCATTCCGATTAAGAGTATATTCAAAAACCAAGCTAAGAATATCGGTTCCTCGTTTACTACTATAATCTGTATCAAGTAAAGAAATTTCTCCTTCCATTGAATCTATTTCTACCTTCTGTAGCCCAATCTGAATTATTAAGGGTTGATCTCTATCATCAAAATCTCGGGCTAGTAAAAATTCCTCACCATGAATCTCTCCCAGAGCGCAGTCTAGAGCATTCAAAAAATTAGTTTTTCCGCTGTTATTTTCCCCAACACAGAGGCAGATTTTTTCCACAGGGCACATGGAAACATCAACCAATGATCGATAGTTCTTAACATGAACTGAAGAAATCCATGTGTGAGACAAATCGATTTTTGCACCTATCAAAAGTCATCCCTTAAAAAAATAGCACAATGATTTTTTTTAACTGTTTCCCTTTTTTTATGTATTTTAGCAATAATTGTTTTAGAGAAGCAAGAAAACTAAATGTTATGAATTCACCTTATTTTTCATTATTTAATTTTTCAAAGAGACGAAGGTAAAAGAGGGAAGCATCAATTAAGGTTGAGGCAACAACAAACTCATCATCGGCATGAATATTACCTCCCAAAGGGCCAAAGTCGATGGATGGGATTTTTCTTTTAGCAAAGAAACGACCATCTGTTGCCCCTCCTCTTTCAGCAGGGACAGTTGAAAAGTTTAGTTCGCCAGCTACTTGAATAGCTGTTTTCACAAGATCAGAGGAATGATCTGTATTAATTGGGCTTATTCCACTTAAGACTTTTAGAGAATAATTTTCAACCATAGGACCAAGTAGTTTATTCACCTCTAATTCTACAGGCTCTACTTCGCTGCACATTGATCGAACATCAAAAGATACTGTTATCTCTTCTTCTGTTTCTTTTATCATATTAGGAGTACAATTGGTACCTAGGTTTGATCCAGGACAAGGAGTTTCCAGACCATAAAGAGCGTTTACTGTTTTCATGATTTGATCATAAGCAAGATCTACCTCGATAGATTCATCTCCATCAGAAGTAATCAACTCTACTTCAACCATACTTGGTAGGACATTGGTTTTAAGAAAAGAGCCAGAAAGAGAGTGAATAAAAACATCATTTTTAGCTAGATAGTCTTTTGCTGCTTCAAAAAGACAGTGTTTATCCTCTTCCAAGATGAAATAAGCAGCATGCATTGTTGCAGAAGAATTAATTACTGTATCAAAAGTATGTTTAGTCATCTTGCCGGAAACAGTCTTTTTGTTCTTTGGAAAGGAAACATAAACAGTGTAAGTGTTTCTTCTTTTAGTAATAATTTCAAGACCATTAGCATCACCAGTAATAACCATATCTGGTCTTTTTCCTTGTTTATCAAGATATTCAGCAAAAAAGAGTGCTCCTTTGGTTCCACCAATTTCTTCATCACTAGTGAAAGCAAGTTTAAGGTCGATATTAGTAAGACGGTTTAGTAAAGGAGCAATGGAAAGAATGGCAGCAACAGATCCTTTCATATCAGCAGAACCTCGACCATACCAGAGATCACCTTCAGGATCAGGAGTGAGAACTAAAGGAGGGAATGACCAATTTTCACTAACAGGGACAACATCAAAATGGCTTAAGTGAAGCACTTTATCACCGCTGCCTTTGTTTAGGGCAAGCACTAATGGATAACCCTCATTTTCCATTAATAGCACTCCGAATCCGGCTTCTTCAAGTATATTAGCGATGAACTTTGCACAAAGATCACTTTCTATACCGATGGGGGTTGTATCACTGACTATTGTATTAAAATGTATTAACTCTTTTAGTATTTCATAGATACGATCAAGATGACCTTGTGAACCAAGTTCAAAACCGAGAATGGAGGAAGTCATAAAAGAAGAAACTCATAGGATTATAAAAATTAATCTAGATTAAAAAATACTCTTAATTAGATAACTAAGTCAAGTTTTTTAAACAATATAGCGAAAAGAGAGCAAAATAAATAGAAAAGTGAGAAAAAAATGGTACGTCAAAGACTCAAAGATCTTAAAAAAACAATGTGGACATTTTATTACGTTTACAGACACCCAGATACTCCAAGAAAAGCCAAATTTTTGCTAGGCACATTGTTAGCTTATTTTCTCTCACCAATAGATCTAATACCTGATTTTATACCTTTGATTGGACATATTGATGATTACATTATTCTACCAATTGGCATACATTACGCCAGAAAGATGGTACCAGAAGAGATAATAAAAGAATGTGAACAAAAGTCAGAAGATAGAAAACCGTCAGCTAAAAGTAATTGGATAGCTGGAGGAATAATTGCATTATTCTGGCTAATAGTGATATTCTATGCTTTGCACCACATGCATGTGATCTAAGGTTCAGTTAATCAATCAACAAAAAAGAAGCCATAAAGACAAAAAATGGTAGACCCACCCGGATTTGAACCGGGGTCCAGGGGACCAGAACCTTCCAAAAAATAATTACTCGTAATTATCTTTCCTTGTGCTTGGCCGCTACACTATGGGTCTTTTGACTTTTTTCTAGATTAATTATTCTTCTTCTGTTGGCATTACTCCGCCATTTTCTATCAGTTCATCTGGCTGGCTCATTACGCTGTAAAATCTTTGTATTACAGTAAATGTTCCTAATACAGCTAGTAATGCAAACGCCCAGAACCATAGGTTGTGATCGTAGTAATAATTATCTGATAAGTTCGTTAGTGCGTGGAAACCTACTAGAAAGCCTAAAAATGTTACTCTTTCTCCTCTCTCAACCAATCCTATCCCTGCCAGATTTAATTGTAAAGCATCTGCTTTAGCCCTGATATAACTGGTCATTACTGATGATCCTAATACTATTATACCAAGCCATACGTTTACTAACCCAGCTATTATTATTCCACCTATTAGTGAAATATCTGTTATTCTATCTGCAGTAGAGTCTAGAAAACTTCCTTTTTTGGTAATTGAATTTGTCTCTCTTGCTACTCCACCATCTATTAGATCTAGAAAACCGGAGCTGATTAATAAGACTAAACCTAACCAGTACATTTCTCTAGCTATACATACCCCTGCTGCTATTCCTAAACTAAGACCAAACATGGTTATTTGAAAAGGAGTTAAGTTAAGCTTCACCGCGAGTTTTACAAATGGTGAAAATACTACTTTGAAGAATGGACGGAATTTTTCAGCAACCAAAATCTACACCTACTTTAAATCTAATTGGATTTAAGTGCGTAACTAATAAACTGTTTGTTTATTCTATTTTAGCGTTTTTTTATTAGTTTTCTATTTTCTTTCTCTCCCTTTTTTTTCTTTTTTTTCTTCTCTAAAAAACTAAAAAGCCAATTTTTATTAACTAATCATTGTTTCTCGAAAATGAGATTATGTCAAACAAACAGAATATGGATAAATTATGGGGTGGAATTTTCAAATTCACAGCTGGTCTGGTTCTTTTTCTTTTAATAGTTATTATTAGGTCCTTCTGGTGGGAATTGAAAGATTCTTTTGAATCCCTTTTCTCTGGTATTGATGATGGTGCTTTCTTATATACAATGGTTTTTGCTATGCCTATTATGATTACTTCTTCAATTTATTTCCTCGCAAGTGGTGGAATCACGCTTCTTAAAGAAGCTAGAGATTAAACTAAGGTGCTTTAATGTTCTTGAAAGGTACTGAAGCCCTTCGACATATTGAACTTGATTCTTCCAAAGTTTCCAGATATGCTATTATTGTAGGTGATCCTGGTAGAGTTGAAATCTTAGGTCAACTTCTTTCTGACTTTGAGATTATTCAATCCATCCGAGAGTTCCGTATAGGTTATGGCTCTTATAATGGCCTACCCATTACTATTGCCTCTACAGGAGTAGGTTGTCCTTCTACTGCTATCTGTGTCGAGGACTTGATTCTCTCTGGAGTTGATACAATTGTTAGAGTTGGTACATCTGGTGGTCTTAGTGAACAAGTTAAGCTTAGAGATCTAGTTATTGCAACTGGTGCCGTTAGAGAAGAGGGTACCTCTATTCAATACGTTCCTCTTGCTTATCCTGCTGTTGCTGACTATCAACTAGTTCATTCCCTTGTTGAAGCCGCCTCTGAATTTGGTCATCCTTTTCATGTTGGTATAGTTCATTCGAAAGATGCAATCTATATTGAAGTTCCTGAAACTATCCCGGATATGGAAGAACAGCAAAGATTGCTTAAAGTCTGGACAAGGGCTAATGTTCTTGCTACGGATATGGAATCCTCTTTACTTTTCTCCCTTGGTACAATTCGTGGAATAAGAACTAGTTCTATTCTTAGTGTTATAGGTTATACTTGGGATGATGAACCCTTTTCAGGTGTTGAATCTACAGTTATTGAAGCAGCAACTATTGTTTTGAATGGTTTTCTTAAGCTTTCAAAAATAGATGAAAAATAGTTAACACTCTTCTTTAACTTAATTGACTTAATACAGTTTAAATTTTATAATTAAAATTTTTATATAGAATAACTTTATTTTGATCTCTTTGTAGAAAAGAGTAGTTGTCAAGTTGACAACCTTTGTTTTATTCTTCAAATTCTACATCTTTTAGTATTTCTTGTAACTTAACACTATGTTCAAGCAATACTCTTGTAGCATTCATGAATTCTTCTTTGTTATTTGTTCCACCCACTAATGTAAATTGTCCCATTTTTCTCAAAATTAAGAACCCATCTGACCCTCGAATCATTACATCTGTCAATGTCCCAAAAGATATTCTTGATAATGCTAATCCTCCAGAAGCAGTTACGCTTGCTCCTATTGCACTCATCTCCATTGGATCTGCTTCAGTTGTAGAAAAGAAAGCTATTTTAGCTCCTGTTTCAGTAATAATTGCTAACGTGTCTAAGTTTGCTTCTTTTGTTATTGCTCTCAATTCTTGGACAAGTTGGGTTGCAACTAAACGATCGATTTTAACACTCATTGGTTATCATATGTAGTTTAATCATGAGCTATAAAAATTAACTCATGAACATTTAACATTTTTTTGCACTTACATATCAATGTCTATGCCAAACATATCTAGTAAATCACCGATATTTTGTTCAAGAGCTGTGTCCTCGATCTCTTCGCCCGTTGGCTTAAGGAGTTCTACGATTTTTACTATTCCATTTTCAGCAATAATTCGTGGTATAAAATCGTGAACCATGAATACTCCATCCATTGGTTCATCAAGTTCTTCAAACTTATCTGGGGATACTTCTCTAAATGCTTTATTTCCAACTATTACAAGATCTCTAGTGTATCCTTGAGGCGATCCTAGCTCTCTTAAAATTTTAAAACTGTTTTCTATACTTCTTTCTCTAACAGCTTCAGTTACTTGCTTCTCTATCTTAACAACATCTTCATTTGAGACATCTTCTTTACTAAGCATCTCCATTTGTGTTAATATAGTAGCTACTGGTCTTCTTCCTGGTGCTCCCATCTTTTTAATTTCTGAGGGGGCGCCGTCATCTAAACCAGAGTGGTCTTGAAACTCGGAAGCTTTTGGAGGAGGAGAATAACGGGAGGGATGATGAGTTGCTGATCCAGAGGAGGATAACTGTTTTACAACATCTTGTTCGTCAGCCATATCTCTAGGATTAATACTTGGATCGACAGCACCTACACCAGAAGCTGAAGATAAAACTTCTCCGCCAACCCCTCTCCTGAATTCATCAGGTTCATCGCCTTGCTCGACGACAACTACATTATAATGGAATCCATACTCTGATTTTCTTAAATCATTCATTGACCTTGAACCGATGAACTTTCGTCTTATTGGACTTGAATTTCCTTTCCATAGGAAAAGTTTTCTAATGCTTTCTATAGCAACGATGTATACTTCATTATCTTCGCCATTAAAACCGCTTACTTCTTCAAGATTACCGTCATCTTCAACTTTCCAACTTCTAACTGTCATTTTTTATCTACCAGTAGTTATGCTCAATATTAAAAGGAGTCTTATCAGTTTTAAGGATTTCTTTATACTGTCATAAAGCTCTTTTTCGTTTGTTTTCCATCATTCTTAGCTTTTGATTTCTTTATTTTCAATCCTATATACACTTAGTGAAATTGTCTTTCGTTCTAATTGAATAT
The DNA here is from genome assembly GCA_030638685.1 of Candidatus Heimdallarchaeota archaeon. Taxonomy (GTDB): domain Archaea; phylum Asgardarchaeota; class Heimdallarchaeia; order Heimdallarchaeales; family DAOWED01; genus DAOWED01. The sequence continues at coordinate 10,905 of DAOWED010000179.1, forward strand.
TTCACGTTATTGTCTTTAATGGTCTTCTTTTATCTTAAATCTTAATGCTTTTGAAGGTTTTAACTTATCTAAAAATGGAGTGGTGTTAATGAGATACTTTGAAACGGTTAAACAAGATGGCTTCGCTCGCCTACTGAAAAAAAGCAGAGATAAAACAATTCTTTCTCCTGGTCTTATCAATGTTACTGGTGAAGAATTTACTCAAGCTGATAAATATACCAGCTTTCATCCGTATCCTTGTGATACAAGTTTTTTCCTGTCAAGAGAGCAACTTATGCCTTTAACTTTCTCCAATCAACTAGAAATCCAATATTCGACCTCATCTGATACTCATGATGGAATTCTCTTCATCCCCTTTAATCCCTTAGTTCCAGTTCATTCTAATTATAAAGTTGAACTTAAAGACGCTTATATTCAGTATCTTAATGATATTGAATCTTTAAATGAAAAACGGATTGGCCTTTCCTTCCCTATTCTTCTAGCAGATGATACGGCTCTATTACACAAAGTAAGAGATCTTAACCCTTCAATTATTGCACTTAACGAAGTAGATCGTTTAATTTTACGCTCTCAACGTTTGCTTATCGGCAAGTTAGTAACCCTTATTCAAGAATTAAGAGCTCCGGATATAGCTTTTTACGCTCCGGGTAATATTAGACCCGAGTTTTTCCCAGTCTTAGTTTATTTAGGGATTGATTTTTTTGACACTTCCAGTGCAATAATAGCTGCCGGTAAAGATATCTGGTTTACTAACTCAGGCTACTCAAAACAACAAGTTTCATGCTTGTGTTATGCTTGTTTGAATAATCGCCCCTTAAAGGAGCACAATTTACTTATTCTTCATCAGAAAATAGTTTCCATCAGAGATAACCTCTCTAATGACTCTTTCCGTGATTTTGTTGAAAAGGAGGCCTATAACAGTCCATCTACCATGACATTGCTCAAAAATATTGACCAAGAAGAATCGCAAATTATCTTACAATACATTGCTTTGAGTAAATCAAAAAGAATGGATTGCATTGGTCAAGAATCACTTCATCGTCCTGAAATTAAGATTTTCCAAGAAAAAGTCAACAAAAGGTATCAGCCCTACCCTCCAACAGAATTGGTTGTCATTCTTCCTTGTTCAAGTAAGAAACCCTATTATCTATCCAAATCACATAGAGAATTCATAAGAGCAATTCAAGCCGGAGCAAGAAATTACAAATCTAGTGTTGAAGAATTGATTCTTACATCACCCCTTGGTCTTGTCCCTCGATCATTAGACATGACTTTTCCAGCAGCTCATTATGATATTCCAGTTACCGGTAAGTGGTCAGAGGAGGAAGTTAAACTTGTAGAAGACCAACTTTATACAGCCATCATCAAATACAACCCAAGAATTCCCATTATCGTCCATGTACCACATGAATACTATGAGATAATTGATAGAGTTGAAGAGAAGCTTATTTCCGAATATATGTTAATCCGTACAAGTGTTAAACACCCAACTGCCCCAGAATCACTTAAAACCCTTTCAGGTGCCATTGAAAGTTATTTTGGTGAAATGGTTTCAGAACCGGAGCCCACTCCTCATAGATTTTTTGATTGGAAGAGAATTAGTGCGGTTGCAGATTATCAATGGGGATTAGGTGTAGGCCAAAAATTACTCAATGAAGCCACTTTTATCAAAGGCAAGTTCCCACGGGTTCTAAATCTTTTTCAGAATAAGAAACATCTTGCAAACTTTCACCCTTTTGAAGGAAAACTAACTCTTTCACTAGATGGCGCAGAAATCATTAAAAATGAAGTAAAGGATTATTTTGTTTACTTTGACGGAGATAAACTCAAAGGAAGTAGTCTATTTTGCGTAGGGATCACTAAAGCATCTGATAAGATTAGACCCAATGACGAAATTTTTGTAATAAATGAGAACGGTGAGTTAATCGCTACAGGAGAAGCTATTCTTCCAGGAAAAGAGATGGTCAAAGCACAGAATGGTGCAGCTGTAAGGCTGCGAAACCGTGCAAAATAGGTGAAAAAATGTTTCATGAAAGCTCAAACTACATTATTACTGATGAAATGAAAACCATCAGAGAAAAAGAACTTAAATTCAGAAGAAAGTATAGACCGGTTAAAAAATGGATTGAATCTTGCAGATTGCTTAATGGTAGAACAAGTAAAGCTCTTGTTTTCATTTTACCAACCAGAGGTTGTTCTTGGGCTCTGAAAGATGGTGGGTGCACTATGTGTGGTTATATTTACGATAACCCCGTTGAACCAACCCTCGATGAATTAAAAAGTATGATTTCTCAAGTTAAGAAAATAATAATGGAAAAAAGGCAAGAAGACGATTTTGAGGTTGTTAAACTTTTTACTTCGGGATCATATCTTGATATTGAAGAAATACCCATCGAAATTCAGAAAGAACTATTAGAGTTTATTTCTCAAGTTCCGGGGATAGATGAAATTACTATTGAATCGCGACCGGAGTATGTTACACCTGAAGCACTTGATATGCTTGATGAAGTCAGTCAAAAAGTACATATAGAAATAGCTATCGGGCTTGAAAGCGCATCAGATCAAGTAAGAGAACAATCTATAAACAAAGGGTTTAGCTGGAGTGACTATCTATCTGCAATTACGAGAATCAATAATTCCTACTGCACATCAAAAGCATATCTTTTACTTAAACCTCCCTTACTTTCAGAAAATGCTGCAATAAATGACGTTGTAGATAGCGTTGATAAGTTAAGTGAGTTGAATGTGGAATCTATCTCCCTTAACCCTATGAATGTTCAAAGAGGAACTTGGATCCATAGAGAGTTTGAAAGATACAACTATCGTACCCCTTGGCTCTGGTCTGTTGTTTTTCTCTTAAGAAAAATGGCTGCAACGGTACCTAACACCAGAATTATTTGCGACCCTACAGCTGGAGGAAGAGATAGAGGAGCCCATAACTGTGGTAAATGTGACAAAGAGATTTTGAATCTAATTAGTGAATTTTCTCTAACTCAAGATCCTTCAGTATTTGACAAAGCACCCAAATGTGACTGTCTTAACGAGTGGAATGCTGAAAGAATGACCGGAGCTTTTAAAATCAATCAAGGAAGTTAGAAATAAAAAACATCCTCTGATAACTGACCATGAAAAATGGTTGACAACTTATTGATTACTTTCAAGTATAGTATTGATTGAACGACAGACTCTTTCCAAGATAGGTTGAACAATCACAATTGATCGTTCATCATTTACAACTACGTAAACGAATGACCCTCCTTCTACTCCTTCGAAGATTATGAACTTGTCTCCTAGATCTATAAAACGCTCATCATATTCTGATTCTAAAACTTCTTCCACTGCCTCTGGAACATCACTTAATATGTTAAGAACTTCGTCATGCACTTCTTCAGATAAATTACTTTTTGAAATAACATCTACTCCTTCAGTTAATGAAAATACTAGTGTTAATTCTTGTATATCTTTAAAGGCATTTACAAAACGACCTAGAAGTGATTCTAAGCCTTGCTGTACTTCAGGATTTAATGTTTCAGACCTTAGAGCTATAGTTTCGGCTATTTCCTCTTCCAAAGGAGTTGTTGCTTCTTCTGTTTCTTCTAGTTCATCTGTATATTCAGGCATTTCTTCAGGTAAATCAATGCCAAATGCTTCAAGTTTATAGTTTTGATCTGGTGTTAAAATGTTCATTACAGCTTGAAGTAAGATGTAAATGGTGTGAGCTATTCCTCCCATTTGAAGTGCAACTTCAAGATTCGGTTCAGCTTCTGCTTCAATATTTGAGCTTAGAAAAGCTAAGAAAAATTCAAGAAAAGGAATAATTTCTTCATCTTTAACGCTTTTTGAGATCGAGGAGACAAATATGAAACCCTTAAAATTGGTAAAAACATACCTACCATTTGTTAATAGAATGGTGCGAAGTTTAAAATCGTCCTCATCTGATTCTTCAGACGGAGGGCGATCTGCTTCTGAAAAAACGCGTATTGCAGCGACTAGTCCGCCCACTAATGAACTCCTTAGAACTTCTTCCTCATGAAAGCTAAGCTGGATCACTAAAAACCCATCATCTGAAAATAAGAAAATGCTATTGATATCATGAACTACCGCTTCAAATTGTGCTCTGAAAGAGGTAAGATGTTCTGAAGTTATCATAAAGACCACATGATTATATTTTAGTCTGGAGTTCACAAAAAGAAAATCAACCAGCTTATGTCTAACTAAATTGAATAATGATTATTTTTAACTTTAACGAAAACTACATGAAACCTTTCTTCTCTTTTTTCTCTTCTGGATGGTAGTGTCATCACCGTATGATTAATTTTCAATCGTGTTTAATGCAGCGCCTTTGAAATGCCTTTAATAGCGAGCGAGAAACAGCATCTGTAAAAATTCACCTTTGATTTTTTAGAAAAATAATACTAAAGAAAAACCATTTTTTAGGAGAAGATACATAGGCTCATTTGAAACAAATGTCAGATTCTGAAAAAATAGCTCAAGAAGAGAATAAACTTGAAAAGTTGGTACAAAAGATAATAGAGCTAGGGCGTGCATTTGATAAGGAGGGAACCTCTCAAGATCAAACCAAACTCAATGAATCTACCCTTTCAATTGCTGTAAAACAGTCCATTTATGATTATTTAATCTCAGAACCACTCAATAATGTTGAAGAAGTTGATTTAGAAAATATCCCTTCAATTTCAATTATACTTGAGGATATTGACAAAATTGTTGAGAACCTATCAGACTATGGAGAGCAAAGCGTCAAAAGTTTTGGTGACATTAGAATACTTGTCGATAGAGCTCTGAGAGATATTAAAAAGGACCTCTATCAAGATCTTGGTAAAACTATGGAAATGATATTATTAACTGATGAAGAAGGGAATGAACTACCTCAAATTAGCCCTCTTGAGATTGCAGACCCTATAAGAAGGTCAAGAAGTTTTGTAGAAGATGCATTGATTGAGCTTGACAAAAGCCTAGCTGCTATGCTTTACAAAATAAATGAAACATATTCTGAAGTTACTAGTCAGTTAATGTCAGAAACTCAAATTAAATCACAACATCAATCTATTTCTTTTGATAAAACAATTGAAAAATTAAGAGGTAGCCAAAAACAGATTCTTGAAAGCTGGAAGATTAAAGTAATAACAAATTTAGATATTATGAACCTTAAAACAAAAAGAATCGGCTTAGGAGTGCCTGAAGAAAGAAAGGACGAAAGTGACGATTTGGAAGTTATTTTGGATAAAGTTGAAGAGATTTTTGATGAAACAGTAGATAACCTTTTCCTAACCTATCGTAGATTTATGGATGGCACTGTTAAAAGTATTTCAAATCAGATCTCTCAAGAAGATCTTTCACTCAGAGAAATTTATAAGCAGGAATATGAACGCTTTTGGACGGAGTCTATTGAAAGGGTCAACTATATTGAAACAGCTTACCAAGAACTCGATTCACGATATGTGAATTTTATTGATTTCCTTCTTAAGGAATTGGATGATAATTCATACGATGAACAGGAGATAGATCAATCATTCACTGCTTTAGAAGAACATCACTCAACTTCCTTCACAAGTGTGCTTTCTGATGAAAAAAGCGAAGCGATGCTTAAAACGAAGTGGTGTATTAAACGGTAAAGAAGGATGATTCTTGAAGATAAAAAACAACATATAATTGAA
>DAOWED010000161.1 GCA_030638685.1 Candidatus Heimdallarchaeota archaeon
AATTACTATTCCTTCTTCTGCTGCAAAAGGATCAGAATAAACACCATTATCTGGACAATAAGCAACATATTGACCTGCGCCTATTGCTATGAAAGAAGCATGCCCGGTTGAATTAGTTACCGCAAAATGACCAGTATCCCAGTACTCGGTATCTGAGAGCTTGATGTAAAGATAAACTGTTACACCATCCATTGGATCTCCATTGTAATCGTTTACTAAAACAGTAAAGGAACCACCACCAATATCAATAATAGTGGAGTTTCCATCAGTTCCATTAACTGGACCATCACTTAAGTAGGTAGGTCCACTAACGTAGTTTTTACTAACCATATAATAATAGACAGTTCCATTATTTGCCCAGACATCTGCTTCACCAGAGCTATCTGTTATGCTTTCACCGCTTATTATTCCTCGATTAATAAGTCTTACATAGATGCTATCTACACCTGTCCCAGCACCATCATTAACTTGAACAGTCATATGGACCGGTTTAACATCTATCTGTGATGTTGTAGAATTAGCATAGAAGATCTCAGAGTAGACGTTGGTGACGATACTGCCTTCATAATATATGGAAGCAACGTATGTGTGGTTCTCAGCAAGGGTTATTGTTACTAATCCGTCAGCATCAGTCGTACCTGAACCGGCTATTAATGAACCATTCATTATATTATAGACCGATACAGTAAGACCAACATCTCCTTGACTATAGTCTGCATAGCTACATGCTTTGATTGTAATATCTACTGTGGTTATTGTGAAATTATAGATATAATCATTGTATGTAACATTGAAGGTTGAGCTTATATGGTATCCTCCTCCTATGTCTGCTAATAGGTAGTAAGAAATATCACCTAATACAAATTGGATTTTTGCAATTCCGCTTGAGTTTGTAATACTGTTACCACTAAATTGGTCTCCTACATTGTAAAGTAAGATATTGCTATCCGCTAATGGTGATCCACCAATAGTTAGCTCAATATACAAATCATAGCCTTCGATTACTACTACTTCTAGATGTCCATCAGTTGCATTAAAGAGATCTGATTTTACTTCTCGTCCATTGATATAAAGTAAGGTAGAATACTCTGTGTTATCAGCAACATAATACATTCCAATACCGGAAGTGTTGATTAATCCTGTACCAGCATAACTATTGTCTGCATAATAGATTGATGAAGAATAGTCACTGAGAGGTGCGAACGGTTCACCTCGTTCATCTTCATATTGAACATAGATAGTCAGTAAGTCTAAAGTAATAGTTTCCAGTCCTCCATCACTAGCAACAAAGGTGCTACTAGTAAATTTGAAGGCAGAAATATAGATGTAATAGCTTTCACCATCAAAGATTATTATTTCTGCTTCTCCGGATGAATCAGTTGTGGCAAAACCTGCATATATTCCATCCTCATTATAGATCTGGAACCATTGACTAGATATTGGGTCTCCAGCGAGATTTTCAATAACTATTGTCATGGTTAAAGGAGCCACATCAATAGTTATTCCCTCGGAAATAGTAAAGCCTGGAGAGTAGAAATTTAGTCCTGTAGCTACTATATAGACTCTGTAAGTTCCTCCTTCAACAGCTTCAAGCTTAGCAGCAGCAGCACCATTCTTTTCGTACTCGTCTAGTAGTACCCAACTATCAATATATGAATAAAGATAGATCGTGGCTTTTTTCAGTTTTTTACCATCCTCATCATACACCTGGACATTAAATTTAACCAGAGGAATTTCTAGTAAAACATAACTAGTCTCTGAGGAATTGAATGGACTTGATTCTATCAATACACCACCGTAATCTATTCCAACTGTATAGAGTGCTCTTGGTGAGAAGACAAATACGCCATCTCCATGTTGATCCAAGTAAGCACTGCTGTGAATGGTGTCATCCTCATTGTAGGCGTAAACAAATCTTCTTGTGATACTTTTGCCGTTTGAATCTTGTACATGAACATCTACTGTTTCTCCACCATAATAGACGGTAACAACTAATCTATCTGTAATATTAAAGAGCTCAGAAACGGATTGAGTATTGATTCCATCCCAAACAAACCAAATTCTAAGATGAGCACTGGTGTTTTCAGCAACAGTGGTTACTATAGTAGCTATACCGCTGGTATTAGTAATACCATACCCGAAGTAAGTTCCATTAATATCATCATAGATATAGACATATTGATCTGCAATAGGCGCATCAGTTTCAAAATGCCTTACACTTGCATAAGTGGTTAATCCTGCGATAAGTAAATTATAGATTAAATCATCATTAACCTCAAATATATCAGTTGTAAAGTATTCATCTCCAACATAATATTTGAGATAGTATGAACTATTCGATAATCCAAAGAAAACAGCCATACCTGAACTATTTGTCTGAGCACTTCCAAAGTAACGCCCGAATTCGTCATAAAGCATAACGAAAACATTACTTACAGGGTTACCAGCTTGAGAAGAAGCATTAAGCGTTAGCATATTACCTCCAAGGTAGAAGTCATAGACGTTTCCTGGAACAACTTTGTACATACTTGATACATAAATTTCTGCACCATAGGCTACTTTAACTTTGAAATCTGGAGTTGCAATAACAAATTGAACCACTCCTGAAGCATTAGTATATTTTTCACCTAAGTAAGTAGTTGCTCCATCTAGTACCCCTAAGGCTGTAACTTTAACGTTGGAGATTAATATTCCATTAGCTGAAAGAACTCTAACATAAATTAAGCCTGGTTCTGTATTAATGTAAACATCTGAAACTACAGATATATCCACCCATTCAGACATAGCTGGAATTGGTGAACCACGGTATGCTAAAAAGCGGTATTCGGCTGCTGCAAGATTGAATATTGCACTTCCGTTCCAATCGGTCAGTTCACTATCTTCCAATAATTGTTCTGTAGTTACGCCATCGATTACTACTTTTTTCTCAACTCTCACCGTAGCTCCTTCTGTATAAACGTCTTGTTCTGAATAATGAACATTCACACTTTCATAAGTACCTGTAATAGAAATTGCTTGATCATTTTGAACACCAAAATCAGTAGCAGTTTCGGGATAGTTGAAATCACCAGAGATAATTTCTTGGTCACCATAGCTTATTTTTGCGTTATATCGTCCAGCTTTGATTCTAAAGATGGCTTCCCCATCTTCATTAGTATCGTCGGTATCGACTGGAAAATTAGTTGCTGCATCATGGATAGTTACTGTTGCTAGATGAATCGGGTCTCCTTCTGCTAACATATCTTGTCCATCTTCTTTGAATGCCATATGTTTCATTATTTCAGGTGAAACAGCCCCTATTCCTGCGGATGTAACGCCAAAAACAAGTTTTCCATCTCCAAAAATATCAATAACAGTTCCAGAAATCTCATAGTGATTGGCTAAAGTGAAATTGAAAACAAAAGTGCTTCCCAGTGAAAATTGTTGAACATCTGAGTAAGTGCTAATTACAATATATGCACTACTAGCACTTGATATTCTTTCTGGGAAAATACCATCTAATTTAGTCCAAGTTGCACCAGAAATTGTATCATTACCAATACCTAGAGTAGCATTAGCTACAGTTATTGGTTCTAACGCTTCATTGCTTATCTTAAAAACTGCTGCATCAGCTGCCCCATCCCCATCAAGGTCAAAAAAGGCATCTAAGCTGATAGAAAGTTTTTCATTGGCACCTTCATCAGTTTGCACGAAAAAGAAAATCATAGTTGCTACTGCTCCAACAGAGATAATAATAAGTGCAATAAGTAGCACTACAGCTATGATTGGAGAAACTGCTTTTTGTTTTCTTTTGAGTTTGGTTAAATCCATTTTATTGTCTCCTTTCTTTATTTAATTTCTGCGAATTAAGACTATTGTTCCACCGATAACAATAGTGATTAGCACTGCACCTGCGCCGATTATGATTGTTTGATCATCAATTCCAGAATCATCTGAGTCATCTGTACCGCTAGGGTCCGTAGTTGGGGGTGTGCCATCGTCGAGATCATACCCTTCTGGAACAACAGTAACCGTTACCCAGTCATAGAGTATAAGGTTGTGTTCTGCAATGGAGATTTCTAAGGTGAAGTTTAATACCTGAGGTGAATCAGGATTTCCTAAACCAGTGGGGTACCAAGTAAATTCAGCAATTCCATCTACATCAGTAATTCTTTGTTTTTGGCTATTTTCTGATCCCTCAAAAATACCTACTAATGCACTTATAGTTACTATAGCTCCTTCATATCCTACGTCTTTTAATAAAAGTTCAAGTGAAAAATTGACTGGGTGAGTATAGTAGATATATGTTTCATTGGCTTCAAAAGTAGTGGTAAAACCTACATCCATCGGATTAATGCGAATTGTAAAATCTGTAGTTGAGAGAGCTGATAAACCATCATATGTTTGAACTGTGAAAACAATATCTGAACCAATGCCTGGCATAGATACAAGATCTGCAACCCAATAACATGTGAAAATACCGGATGCGTTTGATAGTCCATCAATCTCTTCATTATCAGTACCAATAAAGTAACCTCCAAAACCAAGAGTATCAACAATCACTATAGCGTTCTCAATTGGTGAAGATTTGTATAAAATTGCAATTTGTATTTCTAGTGTCTGATTTACATCTAATGTTGTAACATTCGTTATAAAATGGATAGTGTAATAGATAGGGTGAATAGTAATGCTAAATGAAATAGTTTTAGCAGGAGCTTCTCCTTTATTGATAGTTGCATTCAAAGCAGTATCTATCTCCTCAGTTGTTACATCAGCAGTCCATTCAATAACTGCTTCACCTTTTTCATCTGTTTGAATGGTAGAAACATTAAATTCACCAGCTATAGATTGGAAATTGGTGACTGTCGAATTGGCAATTATACCATAAGTTCCTTCAGAAACAATGGTCACTAAAATCGTGTCATCAGCCGTTACATCTGTAACTGCTTCTATTCTTGAATTGTTGAAATCGTAGGGGTGAACGTTCACGATTGTCGAAGCTCGAAAGATTAACCCATTATTAAGTCTGGTTGTAGCATTAATTAATACTGCCACAGTGTTTGAAACTCCTGGTAATGATAGAGTTGTAGAAGCTTTGCCTTGATCATCTGTATCAACAAATTCAGATGAAAAATTACAGTCTTCTGGAATAATATAATTGTTTAAAAATTCTATTTCTAAATTATCCAAATCTCCACCATCAAGAGAAAAAAGAGTTGCATTAATGATTATTGTTTCGTTATTATAAGCTTCATTGTCTGTAACTATGATAAATGAATCAAGATCTACTGCGTCATTAGTAATTGTAATACTTTGTTCTCCTAGATAAAGTTTTTCTGACTCATGAATTGCAGTAGCTGCAAAAGTAACTACTGTATCGTCAGAAACTGTTGGTGTTTCCCAAATAAATTCTAACTCGCCATTAATATCGGTAGTGGCTGGAATGGACATATTAAACCCCGTTGTTATAGGATACTCGGTTAGACCTACTTGAAAAGCACCAAGGTCACCAATTCCTGTTACTCTTATATTTATAGTAGCTCCACTCATGGGGGATAAGTCTGATGCATTTTCTGCATAAAAGTACATATCTGTATTAGAATCAGCCAGTACAAAACCTGAATTGTTTCCAACGAAATAAACGGAGGAATCACCTATATCATCTGCACTGGTTAAGGTAATATTCGAAATGAACAATGATGCAAATAATGCTGAAAGAAGAACTATTTTTAGTTTTTTCTTAAAATAAAGATTATTCTGCAATTGCAATTTTTCACCTGTTACTATTTTTGTTGTCGTTTAAGTTAATAAACTATTCAGTACTATGAATGAACAGCTTATTTTTCTCTTTTTCGGATATAAATTTTAGCCTCGCTACGTTTTGCGTTATTCTTCAAATTTTTTCTTATGCAATAAAAAAGAAAAATATCATAACCACACAGTTAAAAGATATATTTATATAGAAGTTCAACCATAAATGAATTAGTTGTCTTTACTTCTGCTACCTTTTCTTAGTTTTAAAGAACATTTAAAAAATTAGTTTACGGAGGATTTATATAGAAGTTCATAAGAGCTTTTAAACATAACTTTATATAGAAGTGCATGAATATAGAGAATAGTCAAAAACACCCCCCCAACAAAAAAGTGATAAATATGAGTATAGCAAGACAAAGAAATATGTGCCACCCTTTTCATAGAGTGGTAAGAGATTTTATGGGACATGAAACAAGATTTAGATGGACTCATGCACCATTAGTAGACTTGAAAGAAACTGAAACGGAATATGAAGTTAAAGTAGATTTACCTGGCTTTAAAAAAGAAGATATTAAAATTTCAGTTTCAAAAGATAACCTAGAAATTAGTACTAAGGTGGAAACTAAGGAAGAAGCTGAAGAAGAGAATTTCTTACACCGAGAACGATATACAAGAAATTATTATCGAAAAGTTTCATTCGCAAACCTAATAGATATTGACGCAGTTCAAACGGATTTAGCGGATGGCGTGCTAACCATTACTTTGCTGAAAAGTGAAGATAATGGAAAAAGAACAATTGAACTATAAAGAATAAGCCATTTTAGCGATAATAACGCCAAAACCAACCCGATGAAGAGAAGGAAAGGCTAAAGCCATAAATTAACCATCGAAAACCTCGTCTTTCCTTTTCTTCATTTTTTTTTAAAAAATTTACAATTTTATTATACACCTGAAAAACCAGCCTTAATGAATGTTAATTATAATGAGGCTAGCTTCAGCTCTGAATAGTCATCAATTACTTTATCAGCCATTAGGAGTTCTTCTCTAGGGAAAGAAGTTGTTATAGCAACTGTAAAAGTTCCACTTTTCATAGCTCCTTCAATACCCGGAGTTGAATCTTCAATTACTATACATTCAGAAGGAAGATGAGAAATTCTTTTTGCTGCCTCTAAGAATAAGTCAGGGAAAGGTTTACCTCTTTTAACTTCTTGAGAGCTAACCATTCCCACAAAGTGATCAATAAGATTGACTTGTTCAAGGTTGAAAGTTATTTTTTCTATTGTTCCTGAAGAAGCAACAATTATGGGCCATTCTAAATCGTGTGCTTGTTTTATAATTTCTTCAATTCCTGGAATGATCTCAAGTTTTCCTCCCGCAAGGTCAAAGTAAGTTTGTGCTTTGAAAGTACCAAGCTCAAGAATGGTCTCCTCAGAAAAAGTTAAATTGTATTTTTTGCCGTAATAATGAACAGCATCTCTAGTGTTAAGACCGATTATACCATCATAGTTGGTTCCTATATCGATATTGTAATATTTATCAAAAACGACATTCCAAGCACCACAACTATATTTTTCAGAATCTACAATTACACCATCACAATCGAGAATTAAAGCTTTGAAGGTCATTACTTATCAGATAATTAAAGTGATAAAATAGTTATTGGTAAAAAAACAAAAAAGATTCTTCTCTTTATAAATGAATTTGACCATAATAACTTATGAAGACACTATGAAACCCCAAACAATCAAAAAACTCAAGATTGCAAGACCTAAAGAAGAGCAATTAGTAGACTATTCTTTGGATTTCTTAAAAGAAACAATGGAGTCAGTCTTTGCAAAGCTTGATAAAAATGAAGCTCTAATTGAAAGTTACTGAAACAGAAAATTGAGACCAATGGATCAATAGATTATGGAAAACTAAGGCAAAAGGTTATTACTACTGAAAAGCTGAAAGAAACATGGATCTCAAATTAAAGAACAAACACTTTCTAATTACTGGAGGAGCTGGAGGAATTGGAGAAGAAATAATAAGAGTACTTCGAGAGGAAGGAGCAAAGGTAACTTTGCATTATAATACCAGTTCAAAGCAAGCAGAAAGAATTAAGAATGATCATAAAGAAGGAATCTTTCTAGCACAAGGGGACATGAGAAAAGAAGAAGATATCAAGAGAATAATTCAAGAAGCAACCAAAGCATTCGGAAGAATTCATGGGATCGTCGCAAACGCCGGAATCTGGCCCGAAAAGAACTTATTTGCAGATGAAATGGAACTAGAACAATGGGAAAACACTTTGAAAATTAATTTGACGGGAGTATTTCTTATGGTAAAAGAATACTTCAAACACTTGAAGAATCATCTTGAAGAAAAGGCTTCTATTGTAATGATTGGTTCTACCGCCGGAAAATTTGGAGAGGCAGGTCATGCCGATTATTCGGCTTCAAAAGCAGCAATGCATGGTCTTACTCGAAGCTGGAAAAATGAAATTGTTAAATACGCTATTCATGGGCGAGTAAATACAGTGGGTCCTGGCTGGGTTAAAACACCAATGGCAGAAGAGGCACTTAAAGACACTAAACTTGTAAAAAGAGTTCTTCAAACTATTCCATTAAGAAAAGTAGCAATTTCAAGAGATATTGCTGATATAGTGGTTTTTCTGCTATCTGAGCGAGCAGGACATATTAATGGACAAACAATTATGGTTGATGGTGGAATGGAAGGAAGAGTTCTTTTCGAGACTGAAGAAATAGATGTCTCAAAAGCTTAAATTAAGTTAGTTATATACTCTTCAGCGAATTTATCGTCCTAAATCTAATATTCTATTCGTTTTCCTTCATCTTTCAATCGCTTAATTATAGCAATTGAACCTTCTTCTAATGGATTACCCCAAACGGTTGCTTCTTCCAAATTATCCATGTTTCCTAAACAAGCACAGTCAACCAGTTGATTTTGTGCTAATCCAAGGTATGTAACCTTTTTCAATTCAGATAAGGCACAAAGGTCATCAATTCTGTTATTATGTAAGTTAATATGTTCCAAATTTGCAAGGTTTTCAAGAACAGAAATGTTACTTATTCGATTATTGCCAACTACTAATGATTTGAGATTCTTTAGTTCTCCTAAGTAACTTATATCTTTGATTCTATTGCTTTGTAAATCCAGCTTCTTTAAGTTGCTAAGGTTTTCAACAAAGCTAATATCTCTAAGTTGATTACTTGTTAAATAGAGATAAACTAAATCTTTAAGCTTCCCTAATTCTTCAGCTGTTTCCAAGAAACATCCTGAAAGATCAAGGTGTTTAATTTGTGTCATATCCTTAAGACAAGTGATTGTTTCGCATCCATTGTCAGCTAAATTAAGATTTCTTAACTTCTTAAAATTACAAATAGTATGAAACTCTTTTAGTTGATTGTCTCCAAGATCAAGTGCTTTTAGTTCTGGAAAATTTTCATCATTAAGAGCTTTAGGTATTTCAGTAAGTCCCATATCACAGAGATTTAGAACAGAAATATGTTCAGCATTAACCATCACTCTTGGTTGATTTTTCATCCAACGCCACTCTAATGTATAACCCGAAACCTTTCCATCTGTAAATTCTTCCCAAGTGGAATTACATTCTTTAATTAATTCTTCAAGACCTTGATATTCTTTCTCTGGAATCTTATCCTTGATTTCTTGTTGTAACATTTTAACTTGACCTTTTCTTGATGGTTTATTTCACAATTGCTTCTTCTTAATCTTTTCTTTAATTAACAATAATCAAATTCAAATTTTTATATCATTAATATATATTTACAATGGCTCTATTCAAAGGAAAGTTAATTTTTCAATTAATTATATTTTAAAAATACTAAAAAATGAACTAATTTCTAGAAGTGCTAAAAAAATCAGTCAATGAATGGGTGGGGGCAAATAATTTTTCCATCTTTTAGAAAAACCTCTGAAGAAAGGTTGATCGCCTCATAAATGAAGTCATCAGAAACAATTAAGTCATTTGGATCTTTTCCAAAAAAGACATAATTTTGGATTAATTGCTTAAGTTCATCATTAGTAACAACCTTAGTTTTTAGGCCCGGGTCGGATGACAATATGTAAACAATTGCAGTATTATCAGTAAATAGAATATGAACGATAGGGAAAAATCTGAGAATATTCAGAAAAGCAACTTTTTGTTTAGCTGACGAGATAGAACAAAAAATAAGAGTAGATGATGGAGGAGATCTAACGTAGATTCTCAGAGATGGTTGAATAATATTCTTTTTGATAAGTTGTGTTTCAATTGTTTTATACTGTCTATTTGTAAGATTATAGTTATCCACTTTTAGAATATGAGGAGATCCAAGAGATGTACTTTTAACGTCAGTTAAATATCTGAATTGGTGTTCAGATAAAGAAAAAGATTTTTCCCACGCTCTCTTTTTGAACATAAACATTCTATGATAGGGATAATATTGTGTTAGATCTAAGTCATTACGTAAAACAAGTTCTTCTGTAATTCCATCATTAATTGACTTTGATACCTTCATAATTGTTTTCTCTAAAGATGATTTGAGATGTGCAAATGTAGGCCATTGAGTTAGTCCTTGATCAGTGATTTGATCCAGCTGTAATCCAGAGAATCCATATAATA
>DAOWED010000214.1 GCA_030638685.1 Candidatus Heimdallarchaeota archaeon
AGCACTCAAAGAATTAGGAGTGGAAGTAATCCGAACATTCCATACAGAAGCATGGGGATCAAAGGAATTTCTGAAGAGGAATGGATATGATGATGGAGAAGCTCAGCTTAAGATGAGTTCAATAGCGTTCAAGGAGATGGATTTCAGTGATTTTAGTAATCCTAACAATGTGAAGGAAGTGGATTTAGAAGCTGATAATGAACCTCTTACGAAAGCATTTGCAACAGAAATGCCCAATACTCCAGAAGAGATAAGCGAATTGATCAGTAACTGGAAAGATGTACCAAATATTATTTCAAATGCCATCATCAGAGAAGGAGATGAAATCATTGCTCACAGTATGGTGTTAAGTAATCCAAATAATATGAATGGTTTTATGTCACACATCAGTATCTATGAGAAAGGAAAAGAAGAATTAAGGCACGATGTTTTCAAATATCTCATAAACAAGGTGAAAGAAACAGATAGAGAAGTTCTAAACTTCAATGTCAACCAAGATGGTTTTGACGTGGTTCCATTCTATGAATCAAAGGGAATGGAATTCGCAGTCTTGAAAAGATATGAGAAGAAAATCTAGTACCTGATTACTAAAAACTATAGACTGGTTTGATCTCTTATGTTGCACTATAAATGATCAAACCTTTTTTTTTCGAAATCGAATAATTTTTGGAATTTATCTAAAATAGCTAAATAGATATAAGCGGATTACTATTATTAATTTGATGACAAATGATAATTGTAGCTCGTCTTGTTGTGGACAATCAAAATCAAAAATAAATGAAGAAAATAAACTACCTTGTCCAATTTGTGATAAGATAAGTCAAATGCCTGTAGAACTTTATACCGTCACACGATTAGTTAAAAGAGATCTTCGTCAACAAGTAGGTGAAGATAGTTATCATATATGTACGAATGAAGAGTGTAAGATTGCCTATTATAATGCTCAGCCTTATTTCAATATAGAACAACTTAAAGTACCTATTTGGTTTAAAACCGGTGCAGATCCAAAATACGCTTGTTACTGCAATAGAGTAACTTTTGATCAGGTCGCCGAATTCAAAAAGAGTGAGACGTTTGCGGAAATAAGCTCAAAATCTAATTGCGATATTCTAGGAAGTATAACTGGTCGGAAGGTAAACACATGCAAAGAAAGAAACCCAACGGGAAACTGTTGCTGCGAGCAGTCATTTGGAGAAGCGATAGAACAAACCTAAAACTGGAAAACAATATTAAAGGTCCTAAATTTTAAGAATTTATCAAGTCATTTACATTTTCCAGAAAATCAGATAATTGTGAGCCAAGATCCATTTGATTGGCCTTTTGCTTAAGATGATCATGATCAATAGTATCTTTCATTCTTACATAAACAGCTAAAGCATCTTCATAATCTTGCTCAGAGCCAAAAAGTAGTTTGTATAGTATTATATTAATTGGGTGGTTAATTCTGACTTCAGTATTATTAAAGACTGTTTCCACTGCCATTTCTATACTTTCCTTTTCAGCTTGTGAATACATTCCTTTCATATCTATTCTGAACATTCCTCGTTTTAAGAAAAATGAACAGTGAGTATGATCGTCAAAACCTGCTAAATCTAATAGGTTAATGTCAAAACCATTTTCAGTTAAAGAGGTAATAAAGTCTTCTCGATCGATTTTAGTATGGTCGACTATTATATCAATATCTAAAGTCATTCTTGTTCTACCGAAAACAAGCACAGAAACGCCACCAACAATTACATAAGGCGTATTGTTATGGTGAAAGTACTTGGTTAGAACTAAAAGACTCTCAGTAATAGGATCTGGGTCATTACTCATCTTTTAATTCATCCTCAGATATTTTAATCTCTTTATGTTTTTGATTTAAACTAAGACAAAATTTGATAAAAGAAGCAGCCTCAGCAGTAAGCTCTTCAACAGTAAAGTTTTTCGCCCTTAAAGCAGCCTTTACTACTTCTAATTGTCTTTGACGTATTCTTTCACTGTTTGGTGCAAAAGAGAACTGTTTCATATTAAGAATATGATATTCACTACTAAAAAATGTAACGGAGAAACTAAAAGAAAGGGAAACAATAATTCAAGTAAAACGCTGAAAATTTCTAAGGTAAGTAAAAAGACAAAAAGGAGGGGAAAAAGAGACAAGAGATAATTTAGAAGATTTTTAGCTCTCTTCCGATATCTTCGAATTTGCCAAGAGAGAATTCCAAATCTTCTCTTTCAAGGCCAGCACTCATCATAACTCTAATACGTGAAGTTCCTCGAGGAACCATGGGGAACATAATGGGTAAAGCAAAAATTCCTTCATCCATTAAACGATTACTCATAGCTGTAGCAGTTTCATTCTCTCCACAAATGACTGGAACAATAGCTGTAGGTGCCTTAGCTGAGGCAGCAGTTATTTCATGGTTAAATCCAATATTGACTATTTCTTTTTTGAAGTACTCACAGTTATCTAATAACTTGGGAACTAATGGTTCATAGAATTCACCACCCGGAGTTAATACTTCTAATGCACCGATAGCTGCACCAGCAATTGCTGGAGGTTGTGATCCACTTAATAGGTACGAACGAGCAGTGTTTCTTAGATAGTTAACCAAATCTTGAGAACCAGTTATTGCTCCACCAACGACACCCATTGCTTTTGAATAAGTGTTCATTTCCACATGGAACTTTCCTTGAAGACCAAAGTGATCTACAATTCCTTTACCTGACTTATTGCTTCCTAGTACACCATCTCCATGAGCATCATCTACAAACATCATTGCACCATATTCAGTGCCTAGTTTTTCAATCTCATCTAGAGGAGCCATATCTCCATCCATTGAGAAAACACCATCAGTAATTATGAGTATTCTTTTTTCACCATTTGGGTCTTTATTATTTGCTTCAATTAGTCTCTGTTCAAGTTCTCCCATGTCGGTGTGTGCATAAATTGATCTTTCTGTTTTTGTAAGTCTAACACCGTCAATGATACTTCCATGGTTTAGAGCGTCTGAAATGATAAAGTCACCTTTTCTAACCATTTGAGGTATTGCTCCTTCATTAGCTATAAATCCGCTCATGTATACTTGTGCTGCTTCTTGTTCTTTGAATTCAGCGTGCTTTCTTTCCCATTCCTCATGAATCCACATATTACCGGCGATCGCTCTTACTGAACCTGATCCTGCACCATATTTTTCAACAGCTTCGATAGCTCTTTTCCTTAGATGAGGGTTATTACTTAAGTTAAGATAATTATTTGAGCACATCATCAGTAACTCTTTTCCTTCAACAGTTACTCTTGATGTTGATGGTGTTTCTAGAGTTCTATGTACCCATTCTCTTCCTTCTGCCTGTATTTTTTGATATTCTTCTTTTAAGAACTTAGTTGGATGTCTTGCCATATAAAACCACATTTTATGAAATGATATTTTTCGTTTGCTTTTAATTCTTTTAAATGTTACTCAATAGTAAAAGTGTTATTCAGTTCTTTCCTAATACATGTATCTTGTTTACTGTTGGTTGTTTTTCTTTAACTTTTAGCACCTAAATTAAAACGATTATTCACTTTTATTCTATTAAAAGAAAATGAGCGTAAATGTTATTAATGTTAAAAGATAACATATTGATTAATTAGAGGTAATCTTTATGATTAAATTTGAAACCTATGATAAATCTAAATTGGATGCTCAAATCGAGCTTATTACTGAAGTAACCAAGGATTGGTCTTCATGGAACTATCCTGATAAAGCTGGTTTAGAGCGAGCCTACTCTCAAGAAAATTTCACTCCTGAAACAAGACATTATGCCTATAAGGCTGATAAATTGGTTGCTTTTGTAAGCAGTGCTGTTGAAGAAGAAACAGATGGCGTACAGTGGGGATCTATTCAAGTTCCTTTTGTCCTCAAAGAGTTCCCCCAGGTGGAGGATGAACTTATGAAAAAGGCTATTTCTACCTTGAAATCAAAAGGAGTACATAATATCAGAACTCTCTTACCGGAAGGTTGGATTGTAATAGAGCGTTTCTGTAAGGCATACGGCTACGATGATGGAACATTAGCTTTTGAACTAGCTTCCTTCACTGTTGACTTTATAAATTTTCCAGCAGATTATAAGAGAGCAGAACATGTAAGAGAATTTGATACTGACCTAGACAAAGATGCCCTTGTTGAAGCTTTCAGTACTGAGAAGACACAAACAAAAGAGCAGATAACAGCTATAATTGACAACTGGAAAGAAAGAGAAAACATTTTAGCTAATGCCATAGTTCGAGAAGGAGATGACATTTTTTCTCATTCCATGGCAATTAAAGTAATAGTTCCAGAAGGGAATGATTTTGTTTTCATGACAGGAATATCGATCTATAAAGAAGGCAAAGAAGAACTATTACCAGATGTTTTCCTTTACTTAATGGAAGTAATAAAGGAAACCGGAATCAATGAAGTGAGACATGGAGTGGTTTCAAATCTTAAGGAATACTATGAACCATATAATCTGGAATTTATTGCGACAAAAAGATATGTGCTAGATTTAACAAAATAAAATCAAAAAAGGAGAAAGGCCTTCCACATAAAGTGGAAGGAAAAAAGTATTCTAATGTTTCACTTATATCAGAGTAAAACTATACTCTCTGTGAAAATTGAAGAGTTCAATATCTCCAAATAGTGTTTCTATCGTTAGAGTGAAGTCAATTATCACATTAAACGTAAGATCTACATTTCCACTTACATGAGCATAGGTCAAGTTTAAATAGGCTGTAATGCTGAATTCTCCTTCAACAATTCCTAAATCTACCTTAGCTTCTAAGAATGGACCAAACGCTACTTTAAGAATATCATCAATGAAATTAATGCTAATCTTCAAATAAAGACCAACAGCCACTTCACCTATTACGATATCTCCAACAATGGGTACATCTTTCAACTGTAATTCAGCTCTGTATCCTGCTTTCACAGTCAGTGATAAATCTGTAACAGCCCAACCTGGAAGACTAGTTGAACCTATTCCACTATAAACACCTGATGGTACATCGTACAAACTAAATGAAAATGATGGAATATAGGCTCTGATATTATCAAGAGCTGCGTTGACTGAATTGATATGCCTTTGAACACAAGCAATTAATTCTTCAAAGATCTTTATTTCCCATAGAGGAACAGTAAAGCTTATTGATGCTTCTGCTTCAACAAACCATCCTGCTTCAGCGTCAATATTTAAATTACCAATACCTAATGTGTCTGTTATTACATCTTTGACTTTGTCCTTATCGAATCTTAAGGTTCCTGAAACTTTGAGAGAAATAAAAGCGTTCTTCGTTTTCTCAAGAGGATTGTACTTTTTGTAGTTTTTGCGGTAATAAGTTTTAACTGTAGTAATATAGTCTGAAACTGTTGTTACTGTCTTCCAGTAAGTTGTATTAGAGTATACCTTTCTATAATTTGATGTGTTATAAAACTCCATTAAATGAAGAGTAAACTCAAGTTCAAGATCAAAATCAAAACAACTAAAGAGTCCGCCTTCTTCTTCACCTTCAACTTGTTTGAACATTTTTCCTAAAAGGATATCAATCCATGAATGTGCTCCACTGGTATCCTCTTCCTTTTTCTTCCAAAAACTTAACAAGTCGTTAAGAGGTATCGTAAGGAGTTTGACTTCTTTATATTGATATTGTGTGCTAGTGTAATCAGCTACACAGTAGTCCACATAATATGTATAGTATTTATAGACCATAGGAGGAGGAGGGGGAGGAGGAGGAGGAGGTGGTGGTGGTGGTGGAAAAAAAATAAACCCTAAACTGTAAGATGGCATTATAGTTCGACTAACTACTTCTTGCATATTGCTTCTGGTATGATTTTCAAGAACATCAAGCAAACGATTACTTGTTGAAATGGAATAATCTTTCAGGTTATCTGCAAAGTATTTCAGTGTGTGTAATTCAGCAATATAGGCATCTATTTCACCTTCAAATCCATGAGCATTCTCCAAAGTGTGTGCAAATGCTTTTGATTCACAAGCCATGAAATAGTAATAGTTAGATGGGGTTAATGATAATTTAACTTCAGACCATTGAACTAAAGCATCACCTATTCTTATTCCTTCAGAGGTTCCATGAAAAAGAAAGAAAGTATGTGTTACACTTACTTCTTCCTTAATTGAAGAATCTGTCATGTGGATTGGATTACTTTGTCCCAAAGAATTTAATGAACTCATTAAAATGTCTTGGGATGTTCTAAACTGAGATAAATCGCTTGGTTCATTTATTTGAACTAATCTTACATCTGAAACTTGATCAATTGTAGATTTTAGATTATATCCCATAGATACTAAGTAGGGATCATTTGCATCAACGTAAATGAGAGCTTGAGTATTTATATTCATCCCGGCATTACTGGGAGACATGCTCAGCTGCATAAAGAAAAAGCAAATAATTAATACTGAAAAAGCATATTTTCGGTTTTTCATGATTCAATTACATTTGATCTTTATTAATACTACAATAAGTTGTTACGTTTATGTAACAATAATTTAGTCTTAAAGAGGTTAAATTAAAATTACCTTTGAAGCCATTTAAGCTATTATTATATTTCTAGCAAAAATTATTATTCCCGCTAATAGAATAATATATTCAATTTCAATCAATTATAATAAATAACTTGCTTACTTTTAACAGATCAATTGTTTAACAAGTTTTTTGAATTGCTGATGAAGTGTTATATCGTTTCATTTAGAGGTTG
>DAOWED010000156.1 GCA_030638685.1 Candidatus Heimdallarchaeota archaeon
ATTGAAAGCGTAATAATACTGCAAGAGAAACCTTGTTCAAAAAAATTGAAAATAACTAAATAGAAAAAAATAGAAAAAAATAAAAATTAAAGGAGAGAAAATTATACTAATTTTTGCTAAGTACTCTTCTTAGCCTTTCTCTCTTTCCTAGATTGTTTTTTGGCTTCTTTACTTTGTTTTTTATCCCTTTGTTTGGCAATGTTCTTGTGAACAGTTACCTCATCGGTTTTGGTTGTAAAGTAAGAAAAGCCTATACCTACAACAACTATAATACCAATGACACCAGCAATTGCAAGAATATAAGGCATAAAGTTGTCAGTTAATGGAGAATTTACTTCACCCATGGGAGTTATTCCAAGTAACCAGTATACGGTGTTCTTCCACAATTTCTCATTATCTCCTTGATCGATCCATAGACCTTTACTTGAATCATTTTGATAATAAGTGGAGGAAAACATTACAGTAGATCCAACCAATGCTACACGACCAGCATCTCTCTCTTCAACAGTAAACCAAGCCATTTCAGTTTGTATGCTAGTGGGGTTATGATTAGAATCAACTCTGTAACAATGAATTGAAGTGTTACCAAGGACGCTTTCGTCACCAGTAAATCTATTAACAATTTGACTTGTTGAAGTGAAAATGCTTTGATTGATTTCGTAAGGTTCAGCACGAATGATATACTCTTCATTAATATGTTTTGGTGTTAATTCGAGATATTCACTGCTACCATCATTAATAATATCATTCATAATAAGATCAGTTTCTTCAGCAGCAACATCAAAATAAAAAGTGTTTGTAGAGACTTCATAATCATTTTCTCTCAATAGATTATTTAGTGCTCCTGAATTGCCAGTTAGATTTTCATTATGAGACAACGGGTTGCTCATTGCAAGAATAGATCCACCGTTTTGTTCATAAAAGTAAAGAGCAATTGCTTCTGATTGCTCAAAGACATCAGAGTCTCCATCATTAAGTCCAGGATTAGGAATAATTACTAAGTCGCTTCCTTGAAGATTCGTAGAATTGAATGGGTCTTTAATAACTTTGAAGAGAATTTCAATCCCAAGTACACTATCATTTAAAGAGCTTAAAGCATCGATCATAAGGGTATGATTATAGCTTGAGAAGTGTGCTTCATCAAACAGAATAATATAGCTCTCTATTTCCTCATCTGCCTCTACGGGAGAGATAGAAGGGATTACAAACAAAATTAATGATAAACAGATAATGAATTTTAGGGATTTGGCGTTGATCAAAGGTTCACCTCGATATATGCGTGAAAAATTTTTTAAGTTTTAAATCGATCGGTTGTCGTTTATGATCTTTCACTTAAGTGAAAATTATCAACCAACTTTTAAGCTCTGCGAAAAACGAGAAGAAAAAAACTTATTGTTCATCTAAAAAGAAAGGGGAGGAATTATGAAGAGTTTAGACTTATACTTGCACAACTCTACTTACTTCAGGAATATTTTCTTTGAGATATCTTTCTATACCTAATGACAAAGTCATTTGACTCATGGGACAGCCTTTACAGGCTCCTTGAAGCTCGACTTGTACTGTACCGTCTTCTGTTACATTTATGAGCTCTACATCTCCGCCATCTCTTTGAAGAGCTGGTCTTACTTGTTGAATTGCTGCTAATACTTGATCGTATATAGGGGATTTTGTTTCTGACATAATAATCTAATTTCCTTAAAATCAGTTATTATGTTATTTTTGGAAACTTCGTATTTAAAGATGGAGATTTTTGCTAAATAAAAAAGTAAAAAATTAGATAAATTAGATCAGCGGCTAAAACTATCAATAGTGAAAGAATAAATTATTTGTGGAAAAATATCAATCCAAAAGAAGAATAGGCCATAAAAAGCAATTAAAAGTATTTCAACGCTCTAAATTAATCAGTAATAGCTTCAACAACACCATCATTAAGATCTTCAATGAATAAATGATAACGTGCTAAACCACAAACAAATTCTCGTTCCAATAATCCTCTATCCTCAAGAAGCTGTATTCCCCTACTTACTTTAATCCCTTGAGATGAACAGCCACCACAACGTTCTGTCATTGTTGACAACTTGTCTAACTCTAGATTCGATAAATCATTTTTATGAAGAAGAACGGTTAAAACACAAACTTCAACATCGGAAAAGTCAGAGAGAGGACATACCATATGAATTATACTAATGGAAAATACATAAACATTTGTTTATTTGCTAATGTAAAAATAACTCAAAAAACCGCCAGATAAAAACAATCATAGCTTTGGGGAGAAAACAAAAATGGAAAAAGAAGAAGAAAATCAAAATTAAGTAAATAGCATCTGAAAAGAAAACAAAAGAAAGAAACAGAAATATTTTATAATTTCGCAAATGAAAGAGGTTAATTAGGAAGAAAAATAAAGAAGAGTAAGGCTCGTTTGTCTAGACTGGAAATTAACATGGTTACATGTTTTTTAGTCATTTGGATACTACGTTCGGGTCTTTCAAATTTTGAAAGCGAAAAACGCAGTGGTCGTCGGTTCAAATAGCATCAAGTTTTCTTCTGCTTGAAAATCCGACACGGGCCACCATTTCTTTTTTTTTTCGTCTTGGTTATTCAAAGTTTTTTCTCTCGCATTCTCAATAATCGTTATGTCTAATGAACAAAAAAAGTTAAAGATTACCTCCTTATTTCATCATTATCCTTACTTTATTTATGGAGAATTTACAATGGTCGTCTGGAAAAAAATTCGCAGTGATTTCCCTGTTTTAAACAGAGTCTACTTCGGGGGAAAACATATAATTTATTTTGACAGTGCATGTATGGCTTTGAAGCCAAAACCTGTTATTGAAGCAATCAATTATTATTATAATTTCTTAGGATCTTGTGGTGGCGGAGGAAGAAGTGGTCATTTTCTTGGTTCTGAAACAACCGATCTTTGCGAAGAAGCAAGAGAGACAATGCAACATTTCATAAATGCCTCTCATACCAACGAGATTATCTGGACAAAAAATACCACAGAATCCATCAATACTGTTGTTGGAGCATTAAAATTCGCACCCGAAGACAATATTATTACTACTAATCTTGAACATCATAGTGGTTCATTACCCTTATATGAAAAGGCCAAGTTAGATGGTGCTGAATGCAGAGTTGTTGAAGTTGATCAAAATGGTCAATTAACTTTGGAAGCCTTTGAGGAAGCAATAGATGATAAAACAAAACTAATTTCACTTGTTCATTCATCGAACGTTACTGGAACCACTGCCCCAATTAAAGAGATAACCAAAGTAGCTCATGATCATGGAGCAAAAGTGCTAGTCGATGCTGCTCAATCTGTCCCTCACATGCCTGTTGATGTTCAAGATCTTAATGCTGATTTTATCGTTTTTTCCGTTCACAAAATGGTTGGTCCAACCGGAATGGGGGTTCTTTATGGTAAACAAGAAGAGCTAGAAAAACTTGTTCCAACGTCTGTTGGAGGAGAAACGATTATTGATGTAAAATATCGAGATAAACAATTTTTCCCTCAATACTTATCTGCTCCCGAAAGATTTGAGGCAGGCTTGCAAAACTATGCCGGAATTATAGGTGCTGGTGCAGCAGCTAAATATCTTACAAATATAGGTATGGCCAATATTCATAACCGAGAGAAAATGCTTGTTAAAAGACTCTACAATAAAATGAGTCAAATCGAAGGGATAAAAATCATTGGTCCCCAGAATTCTAAAGATAGAAGCGGTTTAGTTACCTTCCACGTTCCTGATATTTCACCAAAAGACATCAGCATGTATCTTGCTGATAATGTTGACCACTTTACCGTTATGATAAGAGCCGGTGCCCACTGTACTAACCCTTATCACTACAGTATTGGTCTAAATCCAGGTATTGGTGAAGGAACAGCTAGAGCTAGCCTTTATTTCTATAATGTGCCTGAAGAAATAGATATTTTTGTTGACAGTTTAACCGAGTTTCTCAAAATTGTCAAAGGCTGAATAATTTTAGTAATTATTAGGTATAAAACTCACTTGAGTTGCTTTTCCAAAATCCTTCTGAGTGATCATTGGTTTATTCTTAGTTCATTCAGCCTTTATGTCGCTTTTTCTGAGAATTTTAAGGTGTTCTCATAATTTGCTTAAAAAGAAAACTTGTTAAGTAAGTTACGATTAATTTAGCTATAAGTGTATTAAATGTCATTTATTGATTTGTGTAATTCGTGATTTTTATGGTTAATTGTCGTATTAATTCTATTTTTTATCGTTCCTTGGCTAAAATTATTAGAGATGAAACTAACTTTGTTTTAATTGCAACCAGTGAAAAGCAAGCAAAAGATTTAGAGATTGAACATCTGAGAGATGTTGTAGAAGTTGAAGTTTCCGATTTAGATGAGTTTACTGGAATTCAAATTCATGGGAATCCTGATGCTGTTAAGGTATTAGAGGACATAATGTTTGATAATTTCAGTGATGCAATAATTAGAAGGCAGCCTATTCAGCTTCATGCAATCTATCAAGGAAGAGTAGTTCATTATAACCATCATAAGCAGTTTGGTATTTTAGATATTGGTGAATCTTTTAACGCTATTATGTTTAGCCCAGACCTTAAAAGAGGGCAAGAGATGACCGTTCAAATTAAGCAATTACCTCCTTCTGAGGATCAACTACCAGTTGTTTCTGATACCATTCATATTTCTGGAGATTTCGTAATCCTAGAAGTTGAAGGGGATTATGTTAGAGTATCTCGAAAAGTAGTTGGAGATGATCGTAAGAAAGTTTACGAACTTGGTAATGAAATAAAGCCAGGAAAGTTCGGAGTTATAATGAGAACTTCTGCTGTTAGCTCTGATAAGGAAGCAGTTCAAGAAGAAGTTAACTCCCTTGTAGGTCTCTGGGAAGACCTTGAACTTGATGTTTCTACTGCATTTGAGCCTGAAAGATTGTCAGGTGGAGAAGCAGCCACTAACATTTATCTTCCTGGACGATCAAAGCGTGAACTTTCCAAGATTAAAAATTCAATTGCAAAATCTTTACCTGATTATTATTCTCTTAATACTTATTCCAGATATAGTCAATCCATCCTTTCTCTTACAGATAAGCTAGTTGATGATATCGATCCAATCAAGCTTCAGAAAGCAATCTATCAAACCATTTTGGAGGAAGATTTCATCCCAGAAAGATTTGTTCGTTTGGAATTATCTAACTTAATGCTTGAAGCAGTTCATTTAAACATAGGATATCCAGATCTCAATATTAATGAAAATGAAATGATTTTTGTTAAAAGAATTGAACATGCCGATGAAATTGAAAGAGAAGAAGATGAAGGAGTAAAAGACATAAAAATTAATGATATAGTTAAAACAATTACAGCAATAAATTCTTGGACTACTCATCGTCAATACTTCGGTGAAGATGAAGAAATCAAAGCTGAAAAAGTAATCATCCATACACCTTTAGAGATTTCGTACCGAGGAAAAATGAAAGCTATTGATCTTGGCATCTGGCTCATTAAAGACAGTAATGGCTTCATTGTTGAATACGATAACGAAGATATTCAATACCATGTCGAGGAAAAGGAAGTTAACCCCAAGTTAGTAGAATTAGTTGCGAAAGTTAACTCTAAAGTTATGGAAAAATATGAAAAATCTATGATGTCAGTTATTGTAACTGATGTTTAGTAACTTCAAGCTCATACTTTCTAATTAGGTTTTAACCAGAAAAGGATATAATGTCCTTCTCTACAATTGACTCCAAAACTGACTGAAAGTCAGAATTATAAGCATTTACTGCATGTTTAAGTACTCGAGCCAATTTTCTTTTGTCAGTTTTTTGATTACTATCAGTATATGTTTGAGATAGCATATACTCAACAACTGAGATAAACGATTCCAACCACCCTTTTCCAGGTCTTGTTTTTAGATCAATCATCATAGTAAGATCAGCAATTGACATTAATCTCCATACTATCTTATGACTGGTAATTCCTGATTGATCTACTTCAAATGAGATTAAGTCTTTTCCAAGAGATATTTTACAGTGAGCTGAGAATAGAGCAATAAAAGCATATTCTAATACATCTTGAGAACTAGGTGAGTAATCATTCCCTTCTTCTTCAGTTCCTTCAAATGTTACTGAAAGCACAGGCACTCCAGTATTCATTGAAAATAAGCCTGTTTTTGATACAGTCAAAGGTTTTTGTTTAGGATCATGTTTTGGCTTATGTAGTGTCACTAGATGTTTGGCTCTCTTTCTAACCATCCAAAAGGTTGGATCGACAATTTTACTGAAGTATTCTTCTGATTTTTCAAGTGCTACAATAACTTCACCAACAATACCATTTATTGGTTCAATCATTCCATCTGTTGAGAAGATTACCAAATACTGTTTATCTTTAGCTTCGATATGTCGATAAATATGAGTCTCTGTTGCTTTTGTTTTCATGGACACTAAATCAACGGATCTTAAAATTGCTCCTGTTTCCTCTCTGACAAAGTTGAATAATGCTTCATGTAAGAGACCATAGTCAGTTCCCCGACTAACTGCTACATGAGCCATTTGTCTCGTTATTTCTAAACCTTGAAGCTTAAAAATCGTCATTGATGTGAGTGCCATCAATAAATATTTGATAAATACGCTTGATAAATAATGCGGTGTATAGTATTTTAGTTTAATATCTATTCTTTTCTATTTGTAGAGATTGTAGATTAATTAGACTCAACTTGTACTAATATGGAGTATTATCTGGTTAGGTTTTTTTAGTTCTATTTTTACCTAAAAAAAGAAAGTGGTAATACGAGGGTAATCTTTGAAGATCATAACTCCTTTTTAATATTCTTACATACTTCATCGTGATAGGTTATGAGCTTAATAAGTCACATTTTATCTGCAAACGAAAAAGAAAACCAACTCGACGAAGCTAAAGAGAACAAGAAGAATGAAGAAGAACATTCTTCCTTAGACGATATTGAGAGACTTCTAGATGAAGTAATTGAGAGAAATCAAAATCGTATTTTAGCAATTGGTGTTGGTGGAGCCGGTACAAATGCAGTTAATAGATTATACGGCATGGAAGGTGCCAGCAGTATCTGCATGAATACTGATGCTAAGCACTTGAAGCAAGTTAGATCTCACGAAAAAGTATTACTTGGTCTAAAGCTTACTCGAGGATTGGGAGCAGGAAATGATCCCGCAATTGGTCGAGCTGCTGCTGATGAATCTGAAAATATTATCCAAAAACATGTTATGGAAAGTGACCTATGCTTCGTAACTGCAGGATTAGGAGGAGGCACAGGAACAGGTGCTGCTCCTGTTGTTTGTAAGATAGCAAGTGAAGCAAGAGCTCTAGTGGTTGCAATTGTAACTTTACCATTTAATGCAGAAGGACCTATCAGAGAACAATATGCTAGAGATGGATTAGCTAAACTTCATGAGGTGGCAGACACTGTAGTAGTTATTCCTAATCAAAACCTTCTCAAAATAGCTCCTAACCTTCCTATTAAGTTAGCTTTTAAGGTAGCAGATGAAATTCTAATCAGAGCAGTTAAAGCAATTACCAGTTTGATTACTGAGGGTGGGTTCGTTAATGTTGATTTTGCCGATATTAGAAGAGTGCTCAAAATAGGTGGATCAGCAGTGATTGGCGTTGGTGAAGCGGAAGGAGAAGATCGAATAGAGTTAGCTGTTGCTGATGCGATCAATAACGCTTTGCTTGATGTTGATATTTCAGAAGCTAGATCTGCATTAATCAACGTAACAGCAAGTGAAGATATTCAAATTGAAGAAGTAGCTAAGTGTTTCCAAATAGTAGCTGACGAGATTTCACCAGGAGCAGAAATTATCTGGGGAACTAATACCGAAGATATTGGTGACAGAGTTCAAGTAACCGTTATTTTAAGTGGAGTAAAAACACCTTATCATGAAGAAAATGCCAAACCTATAGCCCCAATCTGGGATAAAAAGAAATTAGTAACGGATCATAACGATAATGGTAATGGCACAGTTACAATTTTCGATTCTTCAGATATTGGCTTAGATGAGTTATTCAAAACAGAATAGGTTTTTTGACCTTTCCACTCCTCGTTTCTTTTTAATTTGGAACATTTTTTATTTACAAACCTTTATATTGACTTAATAAACTGAACCACATAAGAACAACTAAAGAATGATAATCGGGTGATTGATTTTTGACTTCATGGGGCTCAGCAATAAAAAATAGCTTATTACTCGTGTGGGTGTATAGCCTACTTCCAGGCATAGCTGCAGTTTATGTCTTTCTGGAAGGGCAAAAAATGTTCAACGAGCAAGCAGAAAATTTCAACAATGGGACGAATTTTAATCAATCAGAGTATACCTTAGGTTTTCTTTTAATGATTTTGAGTTTAGGAATATTCGCCACCTTATTCTTAGCTGGACTTCTGAAAGCCATTTCAGATGCCATAGAAGAAGGAATAGTCTCAATAGAGTAATTGAGTAATCTAAATCGCACTAAGCAATTTTTAACTTTAAACTATTTAGCTAATTAGCCAATTTTAATAATAATCAACTTCTTGTCTTTATATTAAAGAAAAAAGTGTAAAAGATGGGAGGAGAAATTTAAAGCTTTAAGAATAAATTATTCGATAATTTATTCGATTGCTTTTTTGACTAAATCAGAAAGGAGGGGTTCTCCGTCTCTCTCAGCAAGCTCATAGGTTACATGAACCATTGGCTTTTTGACATTGATAATTCTCTTCAAGTCAATTGGAGTTCCTGAAACAACTATATCACAATCTACATCATCGATTACATCTTCAAGATCTTTTAATTGATCTTCGTAGTAACCTAGTGCAGGTAAAACAGCCTCTAAATGAGTGTATTTCTCGTAAGCTTCTTTAATTGATCCTTTAGCTTTAGATCGTGGGTCAACAATTGTTGCTCCGTTAGCTTTTGCAATAAGAGTGCCAGCACCAAAGGGCATGTCACCATGAGTAATTGTGGGGCCATCCTCAATAACTAAAACTTTCTTGCCGTTAAGATCCACATCTTCATCAAGAGTTAATGGAGAGTTGGCTTTTATGATAACAGCTGAGGGGTTAAGTTTGTTAGCGTGAGAAGCGATTTTTTCAATGTTTACTTCTTCTGCTGAATCACATTTGTTAATGATAATAACATCAGCCATAAGGAAATTAGTATTTCCAGGATGATAGATTAATTCATGACCTGTTCGATGAGGATCAGCAACTACGAGATGCAAACTAGGTTTAATGAAGGGGGTATCATTATTTCCACCATCCCAAATAATTACATCTGCTTCCTTTTCTGCTTCTCTTAATATTGCCTCGTAGTCTACTCCTGAGTAAACTATTAGTCCTCTATCAATGTAAGGTTCATATTCTTCTCTTTCTTCGATTGTGCATTCATGAAGGTCTAAATCTTCATATGTTGCAAATCTTTGAGATTTTTGTTTAACTAAATCACCATATGGCATTGG
Organism: Candidatus Heimdallarchaeota archaeon; assembly: GCA_030638685.1. Taxonomy (GTDB): domain Archaea; phylum Asgardarchaeota; class Heimdallarchaeia; order Heimdallarchaeales; family DAOWED01; genus DAOWED01. Next base: position 9,448 of record DAOWED010000156.1, read on the forward strand.
GTGTCTAATGGCTACTGCCTTTAGTCCCATGTCTCTAAACTGGTTAGCTAAATATCTTGATGTTTGTGATTTTCCACAACCGGTTCTTACTGCACAAACAGCTACCACTGGTTTTTCAGTTTCTAGCATTGTTTCTTGTGCAGCATGGAGTTTGAAGATTGCTCCATTTGCATTTACTATTGAGGCTATTTGCATTACGTGTTCATGCTTAACATCTGAATAAGCAAAAACAGCTTCCTCTACTTTCAATTCTGTTATGAGTGAAGCAAGGTCAGCTTCGTCGTATATCTTAATTCCTTCTGGATAAAGATTTCCTGATAGTTCTGCAGGATATTTTCGATCAACAATATCTGGTATTTGAGTGGCTGTAAATCCAACTATTTCAAACTCTTCATTTGTTCTATAAATCATATTAAAAATATGAAAATCTTTCCCTGCGGCTCCTAAAATCAATACTCGCTTTTTTTGAGAACTCATCTTTATTACCTAAAACGATTTTTGTTGATTTACTTAAAAAATGGTCGGTTGTCGGGATTTAGGAAAAGCAATTTTTAGGGCTTTGAACGATCAACTATAGCTTTTAGGTCATGTTTAAAGGTAGCTTATTTATATCTATTTGCTATTCATTCAATAACTGCCTCAATTAAAGAATAATGTTTCTTTTCTCCTAGACATTTCTCAATATCTTGATCCAAAAAGAGCTGTTCCAAGTCGTATCATTGTTGCCCCTTCTTCTATAGCCACCCCATAATCATCACTCATGCCAAATGAGAGTTCTACTTTTGCTAAGTTAAGTTCTTTTCTCATCTTTTCACCAAGTGATCTCATTGTAGAGTAGTATTTCCGGAGCTGTTCCTCTGAAGCATTGTATGGAGGGATGGTCATCAATCCTTTTATTTCAATCATTGAGTTTTGTCTCTGTATCTCTGCCAATCCCTCAATTATCTGTTTAAAGTTTTTGGGGGTCCATCCTTGCTTGGTTTCTTCTTTTCCTATATTAATTTGTAAAAGAGTGCATATTTTCTTTTGGAGCTGTTCTGCCTTCTTATTGAGTGTTTCCAGCTGCTCTCTATTTTCTATTGTTTGAACCCAGTCGAATAATTTGATTATTCTATTCATCTTACTTGTCTGTAATTTTCCTATGAAATGAAGTTCTAAGGAGCTAAAAACTTCCTTTTTTTCTTCTGCTTCTTGAAGATAATTTTCACCGAATGAATCAATTCCTAGTGAAATAGCTTCGTGAATTAATGCTACTTCTTTCTTCTTACTAACTGCAATTAGTTTTACCTGATCCTTTCTTTTGGCTTTTTTCAAAGATAAACTTATTCCCTGAGTTATTCTTTGATATTTTTCCTTTACTGCAAGAACTAGTTTTCTTTCTTCTTTGTTCTGGCTTGGATCTGATCTTTCCTCTTGCATTTTGTACTTCATCTGCTTTCCGGTTACTTTCTTCTTACAATTCATCTACAAGTTTTATACCTAGTGTCTTGAAGACATTTTCAAGTACTTGAATTGTTGCTTTTACTATTTCAAGTCTATTTTTTTGTACTTCTTCAGATTCAGCTCTTATTATTGAACATTTTTCATAGAATTTGTTGAATGCTGTTCCTAACCTTATCGCATAGCTAGTTATTTCTGTTGGGTCATAGCTTTCACACCCTTTCTTCAAGTGGTTCTGAAAACTAGCCAGCTGTATTAATAACACTTTTTCTTCCAATTGCTGAACCTTTGACGCTGTAAAGTTTGTTTGGTCTATCTCTCTTGATATATTCATTTTTTCCAGAATCTTCAAAGAACGTACATATGAGTACATTAAGTAGGGAGCTGAATCTCCATCAAGCCTCAGTATTTTACTCCACTCAAAGACGATTTCTCGAGAAGGAGACTGACTAAGCATTGCATAGCGTACTGCACTACTGCTTATTTTTTCACTTTCAGAGATTAGCTTCTCCTCTGAATAGTTAGGTTGATTTTCTTTGAGTATTTCTTTTGCTTTTTCTTGAGCAGTGTCCAGTATTTCATAACTACTCTCCACTAGGCCTTTTCTACCACTCATTCGTCCATCTTTCAGAGTCACTAATGCATAAGCCATGTGATGTGATGACGCGAATGCCTCTGGAAAACCACAGATTTTTAGTGCTAGATGAACCACTTGTTGTGAGTAAATTTGTTCTGACCCTATTACATTAATCACATGACTAGCTTTTCCGAAAGTGTCTTTTGCTTCTCCTTTACCCATATCCGATGTCCATAAATCATGGTCGTTTGGTTGCTTGGTAAAGAAGCGATATTTCATATCGGAGAGCAATCCATGCTTCCACATCATATAACCAATATCTTTTGCAACATATGTTGGCAGACCATTTGATCGAATGAGAATTTTATCTGGATCTTTTAAATTTTCAAAAAAGTCATGAACTTCATCTCGGGGTCGCTCTTCCATGTATTTACTGATATTTAGAACTATACACCCCTCTTTTTCTCCACTTTCGTGCTTACTTACGTAAGGAGATGCGTTCATTAGAGCCATTGCTTCATTAAAGATCCCTGCCCTAAGTATATCAGATTCCCAACTTAGTAAGTCATAATAAATCCCAAGACGATAAGCATCTTCTATTTGTCCTTTGATACAACGTTCTATTATTGTTCTGTGCTTTCCATCTTCAAGCTCTTCTCCCAGCTGATGAATTTCTTTTTCCAGTTTTATTTTTCCCTCTTCTTCACCACTCTTGATTTCTTCTATGAGTTGTTGTCCTTCCACATACTGTTCTCCCAGAAAAATATCAAATCGTTTAGTTGGTTCTTCTTTTTCCCTCAAGTATTGCCACAAAGCTTCTGCTACCTGTGTTCCCGTATCATCAATATAATTCTGAATTTCCACATTATGTCCTAGCTGTCTATACATTCGTCCCAATGTGTCACCGATTATGGCATTTCTCATATGTCCAATGTGCCAGGGCTTGTTTGGGTTTACTGAAGTATGTTCTATCATTAATTTTCCGCTTATTTGAGCGTTGTGGCGCCCGAAAGCTTCTTTTTCAAAAGAAATAACCGATAAAATAATATCAAAATATGAAGCAGAGCAAACAAAATTAAGGAATCCCCCAGTTGAGACAGCTTTCTCAATCCAGCTAGCTATGGGGTTATCTGAGGAAGAAAGAAGATCGTTAAAACTTAAAGCTAGTTTTGAAGCTATCTCTGAAGCTACTTTTTTAATTTCAGACTTTGGTGTTTGCTGAAATGAAGCCATCTCCATCGCAATTGAACTACTGGCTAACCCCATCTTCAAGCGGGTATCAGTATGAAAGGAAATACGGGGAGAACGATCCCAAGTGGAAATAAGCTGGTGAACGCATGTAAGAAGTGATGTAGAAAGGAAAGATTCGACTTGATCTTGTATAGAAGCAGACTTTGGCATAATAATAACTTCCAATAGTAGGATAATCGAGATGAATTAAATGAATTGCTATTATATCAAAGAACTGGAAATAAGAAATAAAGAAAGCATATTAAAGATAAAATAAAGTAAAGAAAAAAGTACTATAGAACACTTAAGAGATCTAAGACGGAACTTTGAACCACTTTAAGAGTTTATTAGGGAAATTATTGAAAAATGATCAAAAAAATAATAAATCGATAGGTTTAACTTACATAATATCAAAAAAGATTTAGAAGGATGTTGGAGGTAACATGATGGAAGAATTCATAAAACAGGTGAATGAAGCACTTAGATTACTAGAACAAATTTCAGAAGATACATCAGTCCCAAGAAATATTAGAAGAGCTGCAACTAATTCAATTGAAATACTTCATAGAGAAGATTTAGAGCTTGAGTTAAGAGCGATAAATGCAATTGAAATGTTAGATGAAGTAACTCAAGACCCGAATTGTCCTCTTCATGCAAGAGCTAAAGTCTACGCCACAATTACTAGACTAGAATTACCCTACGATGATGATGGCGAAGATGACTATGTAGAGGAAGAAAACGATGAAGACGACGATGATTACGACTACGACGACGATGTGTAGTTAAAATCAAACTATATATGAAAAATAACTTTTCAACAAATATTGCTGAGGTCGCCTAGCGGTATTGCGGTTGGCTCGAAATTCTTATACTAAAGAACTTGTCACCATCTGAGATTTTCTCACGGGAGTTCAAATTTTTTCTTAGGTGTTCCTAGTCTAATGAAATTCTCCCCCTCAGCACTTCATAGATGCTTATTTAACTTATCAAGGTTATAAATTATGAATGATCTGAATGACAAAAACGACAATAAAGACAAAAATGATGAAGGAATTGCTCGTGCTGCTGACTGGTTATTGAAAGGAGCTGTTATGCTCCGAAAAGCTTGCCCACAATGTGAATCTCCTCTTTATCGTTTAATGGATAACAAAGTTTATTGTGCTAGTTGTAAAAGTCAAGTTATTATTATTGGTCCTGATGACCCCATTCCTCCAGAATTTCTAACACAACCCCCCTCTCAAGATGAAATGATTCAAACCCGTTCCACTCCTGAAATAAGTCGAGCTGAAAAGGTTCTTACTAATAAACTCCATACGCTAACTGAAGCTTTAGAAGCAACTGATGATGTTGATGAAATTATCAAGCTTACTGAAGTAATTGACAAATTGACTGGAACTATCAAGAAACTACAAAAATAGCCTTGAAATTTTTCAACAATTTTTTTTCAGAATTTACTCTTCGGGCTCGTAGATATAGCTGATTATTTTATCAATTTCCCCAGCTAATTTATGACCTATTCCTTTTACTTTTCTTAAATCATCAATATTTGCATTAAATAAATCTTTTACAGTTTCAAAGTGTGTTAATAGTCTTTTTGCAAGAACGGAATCAATATTTGGTAAACTTGCAACAATTAGTTCCTGTTTTTGAGTTAATGAAAGGTGTCCTGTTGGGGATGAAATTGATACTCTTTTCTTTCTTTCTACTTGCTCTCGTTTAGCTATCGTATAAAGCATTTTTGCGGTATCTTTCGGGTTTTTCGTTGATATTGTTGGGATCCCTAATTTGACTGTTATTGCCGCTATAGCCCCTCTCACGGCCTCTGGGGAAGTTCCTTCACCATATAGTCCTTCTCCTTCTATTATCAATAATGGTCTCTCATAAGTGTTTTTCAAAGTTATAAGATTTTCAAATAGGTACCCATCAATTAATGATTTTACGAAGTCTGATGCTGATTTTCGCTCAACAGCTACTTCATTTGACAAAACATAATCTGCCGTTTCTAACTGTACTGCTTGAATATCAACATCTAGCATGAAGAGTTCTTTTGTAATACTACTCTGTTTCTCTCTATGATCCATGATAATTTTGATTTTTATCTCTTCAGATTCGTCTTGTTCTTCTTTATCTTCAAGCGTACTGCTTTCTTCTTCTTTTGATTCCAGTATTTCATAAGAGGTTTTGAAAGAAATTTCATTTTCTTCTGATAAGTTGTTTGCTTCTTTTGCTTTTTCTACTGGTTTCTCGGTTTTTGCTTTGGATTTGCTTTTTTCTTCTTTAGCTTCTTTAGATGATTTTTCTTCAATAAAAGAATCTAATGATTGTTGCTTTTCATTGATTACAGGTTCCTTACTTAGTTTTTTGATTGTTCTCTTCATTTGTTGCCGTCTATTCTTTGCAGCGTAATAATAAGCTTCATCTCGTGTTCCTGAGGCCATTAGGAGGATTACTTTCCCAGTTCTTCTTCTTCCTGTTCTTCCTCTCCTTTGTATAGTTCGTGTTTCACTGGGCACAATATCATAAAAAATAACTAAATCACATTCACCAATGTCCAACCCTTCTTCAGCAACTGAAGTTGAGATTAAGGCATTATAAATCCCATCCTTAAACTGGTTTATTATCTCTATTTGTTCTTTCTGTTTTAACCCCTTGTCTTTCTTGCTTGTTGCTTGTCCAACAAACCAATGTGGTCTGACTCCCTCAAGTTCAGCTAGCTTTTTCGAAATGGTCTTAACAGTATTTCTATATTGAGCAAAAATTAGTATTCTTGAAGGGGGATTAGTTTCTAGCTCCTTTAATACTTCTTCTTTCAAAATATCTAGTTTTGGATGAATTAGACCAGAAGAGTGAAGTCCATTTACTAGGTCAACTACAGCCACCATATCGTCTGAAGCAAAAAGTCTACTCATAAATCGAGATGATTTTTTGTTTTCAATATCAGAAGCTAATTTTGAAAGATAAGTATGAAGACCAGTTACTCCTTGTGTTTCTATTAACTCTATCATGTAGGATATACGATTTGATGCTCCTGCGGCTCCAAGAGCTGAAAAATAATGTTCTCTTTCCAGTTCTTCATTATCGGCCATTTCCTTTATCTTCCCAGGGAGATTAATTAGCTCTCTTCGAGGGTTTTTGTTTAACTGAACACTATCAATTACTCCGGCCTCCTTAAGAATTATCAAACAGCTCTTTATTGTCTCTCTTAATAACCTTAAAACTTCCTTAAAAGATTCCGGAAGTTGAACTTTTAACCAGAGCTCTTCAATATCATGAACATATGGGGATACATCTCCTGAACCTTCATCCCTCGATTCAATATGTGTAATATGAGTATTTTCCATAATTTCTTGAATTTTAGCTTGATTTTTACCAGGAGAAGCCGTAATTCCTAATATCAGAGGATTATTTGCTTTCGTGTGATAGATTTCAGCAATAGGTACATATGCATATTCTCCTACTGCTCGATGTACTTCATCCAGACAAAGAAAGGAGCATTTTGAAATATCCACAAGATTGTTTACTACATCATTTAGAAGTGTTTGAGGGGTGCATACAAAGATCTTTCCTCGATCCCAGATTTTTTTTCTTTTTTCAGGAGGGGTTGAACCTGTTAGAACAACTACTTCATCCTCTAGAATGTCCATTAGAGCTTTACAAGTTTCGCTATGCTGTTCTATTAACGGTCGGGTAGGGGCAGTAATGATTACATAACTATCTGGGTGTTTAGCCAAACGGAAAGCAGCCATCATTATGAAGATAATAGTCTTTCCTAAGCCGGTGGGAAGTACTACCAATGTATTTTGAAAAAGAGAACTACCAACTAACGTTTGTTGGTATAATCGGGCTTCAATAGCATTTGGCTTAATTAAAGGATGAGTAACAAATTCTTTTTTTTTATCATCAGGCATTAGAATTCACCGGCTTGTGCCTTATCAAAGAACTATTTTTCTAACTTTTGAGTGTATTGATCCGCTCGACATTAATAATTAATTAGCAACAAATGAACTACCCACCACCTCCGCTATGCATGCGGTGGGGGTTTCCTACGAGTCCTCGCAACTCAAGCCGTAAGAGCTTGAGGAACTTTAGTTTGCCGGTTGGCTGTATGTGGTAGTAAATCCTGACCCAAAGCGTAATGCTTTAAGAAGGATTCCTCGTCCATAGAGGGTTCTTGCAATAGGTAACAGGGATCTATCTTTTTATGTCCTTTGATAAATTTATCCCAAAGAAATCTCAGTAAGATATTCACTGCTGAGTTAAGGTCTCGATCCATTGTATTACCACAATTGCATTTAATAACACGATC
>DAOWED010000014.1 GCA_030638685.1 Candidatus Heimdallarchaeota archaeon
AAGTTGATACTCCGGCATATCTTAATGGTAAAACTTCATCTGGTAAAACTTCGTCCATATGAAAACTGGCAATTGACTGCTCTGAAGTAGCTATCAAGAAATAATCTTTTGATTCTATATGATACAGTGTTTCTTCAAAATCAGCCAACTCTGAGGAGCCAGAAATTGCTTCTCTATTAAGCATGAATGGTGTCTGAATTGGAATATAATCATTTTCTACGAGATGATCCAAGGCAAAGCGAATGAGTGCTTGATTGAGATAAACAAGATCGTTTAGTAAGTAATAAAATCTTGAACCTGCTGCTCTAGCAGCTCTGTGTATATCTGCATAATAATGCTCTTCAATTAATTGCTCGTGTCCTTTTGGCTCAAATGAAAACTCTCTTTTGGTACCATGAGTTGATATAACTCTGCTTCCTTCTTCATTTTCAGCAACGGGTACTTCTGAATTTACTATATTGCCAATTTGTGAAAGTAAATGGTCTCTTTCTTCCAATAATTCTTTAGTTTTCTCTTCAAGTTCACTTATTTTGTTTTTAAGCACTTTTTGTTGTTCACGTAGCTCTTCTGGAGGAGCTCCTTTTCCCGATTTAACCATTTCTCCCATTTTTTTGCTGTTTTGATTTCTTTCAGCTCTGGTCTCCTCAAGCTCTTTAAGGGTATTTCTCCATTGTTGATCAAGTTCACTTACTTTATAGACATTGGCAGGGTCCTTAAAACGATCTTTTTCAGACTTAACTACTTTTTCAATGTCATTTCTTATTGTATTGATATCAATCATTGAGATCTTCTCGTTGTAGCTATACATCTATTGTCTTTCAATTATTAAAAAGTCATTTGAAAGCTAATAGAAAAAAAGAAAAAATAGTCACTTAGTATTGACAATAAAGGATTTTATGCATTCAGTGTCTTCCCTCTGAATTTTCGAGAATTTTTATTATTTTCTTTGCTTCTTCTCTTTCAGACATAAGAAAGTCATAAGTAGTTGGTGTAACTAATTCTTTCACTATCTCAAATTTTCCTTCATGAATGAGTTTTCTAACTGATGAAGCACTAATTGGTTCGTCATTAACTTCGTTTCTTGGAATAACTACTAATTCTATTCCCCTTTCTCCAAGTATTTCTTGCATTGCTTCATTATAGCTTTTTGTTACTTGGCAATAAGGTTCTTCACCTACATAGCGTTTAGTTATCCCCAAAGTTGGTACAATATGTTCTGCAAAGAGTTTAACATCTAGTTTTGTTTGAGATTTTACAGAATCATCATATTCCTTCATAAAATATCTTGGGAAAGTTGCGGGAGAGATTACATAGTTTTCTCCTTGAAAAACAACCACATTATCTAAATGGGCTACTCCCTTCTTGACAAGTTCTTCTCTAATATTTGTTGGAAAGACAGATTTATCCTCACTCACAACAATGACATATACTACTTCACATTCCGATGCTGCTTTTTCTATCAAAAAAAGGTGACCTTTGGTGAATGGATTACAGTTAACAACAATTGAGCCAATTGAAGCTTTCTGAGAAGTTTCCATTTTTAGTTCTAAAAGCCGTTGCTTGAACGTTTCTATAGTTTGACCCATTTCCAAAAGAACGACATCTTCTGTTTGAGTGACTATTTTAAAGCCGGCAAAAACATTGCCAGAGCTACTTTGAATATTTTTCGGTGCAGAAAAAATAAACAAGTGAGTTCTACCTAAGGAAAATTCTATATTTACTAATTCAGTAATTATTTTGGCAGAAATTCCTTCTCCTTGTTTATCAGGATCAACACCTATACATTTCAGAACATTTCCTGCAATACTGCCTGTTCCCACTATTTTCTTTGAAAAAGCATCTTTTACAACTATTGTTTGCTCCACATCTTCCTCAAATTCTAATCCTAAAGATTCTAAGAAATCATTAACTTGTTTTTTTTCTTCAATGTTTGAATAATCGATTTTTTGAATTATTACGTTAGAAAATGACATTCTTGAATGAATATTACTGATTTACCTTTATAAAAAGCTTCTATTATGAAAAGTAGAAAGAGTCTTATTAGTCTCGTATAAAAGCTAAAAAGCTATTAACCTTTAAATATAATATAGTCAATAAATATATGGGCTAATTGTAAAGGGCAATTGGGCAATTATGAAAAGGGCTGAACAGATGACCAGAAGAACTACTATTCCAATATCTATCGTTGGGTTATCTCAAAGTGGAAAAACAAGTTATACAAATAGAATAGTACATGATAAATTCATCGAGAAAACAGCAGTAACGATGGGTATAGATATTGAATATTTTTCTCACAATGGTCTTAGGTTTGAGTTGTTCGATATGGGAGGTCAACTTGCCTTTAGAGATGCTTTTTGGCAGAAAAGAGTGAAAACTAGTAAAGGAGTAATCTTTATCATAGATGGCTCAGCCCCCAAAAAATTTGATGAAGTACAAGAGTGGTTTGATAAAGTAGTTGATTGGTCCGAGGAATTAACCACCTTTATGATAGTAATTAACAAAAGTGACCTTTCTGATTTTATATCATTAGTAGACATGGTCAGTAATATTAATTTTACCAATATTATTACTAAAAGCCAATCGTTTAGAATGTTTGAAGTAAGCTGTTTAACAGGTGAGAACGCAGTCTCTTCGTTGAACTGGTTTACAAATCAAATCTTGGATAAACTTTACCTTGAAAATGTTAAACTATCATCAGTTTATGTATATACAAAACATGGACTTCCACTAGCCAATATCAGAATTGATAGAGAAGATGAAACAGATGCAGAGGAAGAGGGAAAAGCTTCGTTAGTTACTGGCTTTTTCTCAGCATTGGATTCCTTTCTTCAAGAAATTCTTGACGATTCATTAACAATGATAGAGACAAAAAATTATAAACTTGTTTCTGCCTATCGAAATGGTTTAGTAGTAACTATTTTCGTTGGAGTCGATGACAGCAGTGCAAACTCAAGAGTTGTGGTTGAATCGATCATCTCTGAATCTTGTTATATTGCAAAAGAAATAGGCTTTGACCCCAATTCAAATCATGTTAAAAATGATCAGTACAATGAAATCAACAATAAACTGGTTAGCTACCTTGAAACTTGTCTATCTGAAGAGGGTGGAATGACAAATTTTGCTGTTAGAAGTGTAAAGCTTTAAGATTTCTTTATCAAGTTACTAAGTAAAATTCTAGTAATCTAGGAGATACCGTTATGAGAGACTTCTGCGAACATAATCAAACTTTAACATTTGATTTGATTGCTACTTCAATACTTGTGAAAGTATTTAGTCTTGTGACCTCTTCTTGCTTCATAGAGGATGCCTTCATCTACTGCTACTCAAATCTGGGAAAGATAAGAGCGCATCAGAAGGTCTTAATACCTTCTCCACAAGCGTTTATTCTCTCCGAGTAACTCCCGGCGAGTAGTAAATTGTTCTGACTTGGTTTTCATCCGAACAATTCCTATTTTATTATCCGTATATTTCATTTAAAAGGATAGACGGAGAGATTTCTAAAAGTTATAAAAATGATTTTTATTCAAAATGTATAAGTTTGCATAGGATTAATTTAGAAAATAAAAACTGTTGAATACCTTTATAAAAAATTCAAGGCTTTGACAAATATCCTTAAACAACGCCTTCTGTGATTACATGCTCATTATTTTAAACCCCATTGCAAATACTTCAAAAGCAATTAAAACCCAAGTTGAAATTGAACAAAAACTTCAAGCGTTAAATAT
>DAOWED010000050.1 GCA_030638685.1 Candidatus Heimdallarchaeota archaeon
GAAATGTCTTCCAAAGACCAAAAGAAGAAGCACTTGAATTAGTAAATTCCATCATCGAGATTTACAAAATCTAAAAATTAGGAAAACAGATTTACTAAATGAGATTATCTTTTTTGTAGATCTTGTTAAATTAATCATTTGAACCTAGTTTGAATAATTTTGAGTTGTATTTCATCCATTCATCGGCTTCATTAATGCATTTAACCTGTTTACTAGTAATTCTACGGTTGCAGGATCTGTTGAAAAGAACCCTTCTCTAGCATTTCTTATTCTCTCATGTGTTTGGTTGAAGAAGGCTATCATTGCAAATTTAAGGCTAGAACTGTTATAAACGCTGAAATAGAATTTTGTCCCCAAGTTTATTATTGGACAAATTTCCACATTTGGAGAATCAATATTACTGTCTAGTACTTTATCCCAGTGACCAAATAAGTACGTCTTAATGTCAGCCTTATCTTTTGCTAGCTTTGAAGTTTTTAACATCTCACCTATAAAGGGTGCTCCTGCATAAAGTTCACCATTTTCCCCGTGTTTAAAGATGTACTCTTCAACTGATTCGCTTATTTTCTTGTAAAGGGCGTCTTCAATAAGAAGATGGACCGGTTCATCCTTCTTAATATATCCATCATATGGTTTTCTTCCATCCGGGTGTTCTTTAATTATATTTTGAAGATGATCAACCAGATCTTCTAAATTAGGTTCTTTGGTAGGCATATCTTTTCTGTTAAGAGAAAAAGTAGGTTCTAACTGAGCTAAAACGGCCTCAACTGAAGTTAACTGTTTTACGTCGGTTCGTAGAAGTGTTTGTTCAGGGGCACCATATTCAATTAAATCAAGTAGTTCTCCTAAAAAGCCTAATGGTCCCATTCTGACTTGTTCTTTTATAACCATAGGTCGTAAAATGTCAACTAAATTTGGAAGCAAATGATAATCAATTTTATCAGAAAGATAAGCATAGACTTCTCCGGGGACAGAAATATTAATCTCTCTTCCATTATCTATGTATCCTACATAGGTCCTATCTACAAGAAAAGCTTCTAAACTGGTTAATTTGTTCTTTTTGCGTAACTGGTTAACATACTCATAAAATCGTCCCTTGTCAATTTGAAGAACTAAAGCCCACCAATGGTCGGGAGACGTGAGAGGGATTGGTCTCACCCAGTAATAAGCATCTCTTTCTGTTAAAACTGCTCCATCACATTGATCTAAGATTTTTTCGTGAAGAATATCAACAGCTCTTTTCCAGAGATTGCTAGTATGTGAACGCGTGAGATTAGGATTTTGGGCATATTCGATAATCCAACTTTCTTGGGTAACTATTCCAATAACCCCACACCATGGGTTTTCTTTAAGAAAACTATCTATGAGGTTGGAAGCTTTCATCATTCCACCAGTAGAAGTTGGAAGCCTTGCACCAAGCACTTTGTCAAGTTCATCAGCCAGAAGCTTTAAGTCACCCACTCTTCCCTTTACACTAATGATAAAATCGCTATTTTTGCGAACCACATCTCTTACTTTCTGAAGAAGATGCCTTGATCCAGCAATAGCCATGGAGTTTTTCACCCGTAAAGCAATGAGAAAGTCATCTACTCTAGTATACACGATGTAGGATTGCTCCATAAATTCAATCTGTATTTTTTCACCAGTAGCTTCTTGTCCAACTAAGTCAAGTGCAGAGATTCTTCCTGCCCCAAGAACTTCGTCTACTTCTCCCTCTCCTAATTTTATTACTGGAACTGATTGAAGAATTACAAAAAGCTCAAGAACGTCACTATGCATAATATCTCACCAAAATCTCATCATTGGAATAATGAATCTATTTCCTTTAAACTAATAAAGATTAAGGAATAAAAAAAGATCATTAACTAAATGGTTTCAAAGGAGATAAAAATTCAGAAAAAAGGGATATAGGAGTTCTTTCTTGCATATTGAAGCCGCCAAAAACTCTTATCCGTGGTTGATTAGGAATAAATGGTTCTCAGAATTGTAGATAGCCCTGATGCAAAAATTATTGCCCAGAGACCAAGTTCTAGCTTCATAGCTTTAACTCGTCTAATTAATCTAGCACCAATATTGCTTCCAATAATTGCGCCTATTCCAATAATGAGAATTGCTTCAATATTAAATGCCCCACCACTTACCATTTTAGTAACTGTTGAAGAAGTGCTAGTAAAGACTATCAGCAGTGTAGATGTTGCAACAGCTAAATGGATTGGAAATCCGCACATTAAAAGAACTGGTACGAAAATAACTCCTCCTCCGACACCTATCATCCCAGCTAACATTCCTCCGAAGAAAATACCTAAGATACCTTTGTAAATATCTACTGTATACTTAAACTCTACTCCCTCATGATCCACAATATGTCGTGGAGATAGCACTAATGGTGGGAATGATCTTTCTTTAGTAGTTTCTTCCTCTTCTACTAAAGAACCATTAGAATTTTTATTATTATTTTTATTATTATTTTTTCTTTTGATGATTGTAAACGTCTTGTAAGATGCAATTAGTATTAATGATCCTCCAAAAATAATTTTAAGGGGTTTTTCATCAATTGCTTCTCTGATAATTGTACCAATGATTGAGCCGAGTACTGCAAGGGTAGCATAGATTAAAGCAGTCTTATAATCTATTCTTTTTTGCCGGAAAAACTCAAAGGTCGCTGATGTACTTGAGATAAGTATACATGCCAGAGAGATGGTTATTGCCATCTTAACATCCATATCAAATAATAAGTAAAGAACAGGTACGTAAACCACTCCTCCTCCTAAACCAAAACTTGCTCCAAGTATCGCTGCTCCAATCCCTAAAACTATATACGCAATTATTAACAAAGGATCCATAGATTACACCTACTTGTCGTTTGTTGTGTGGCTGTAAAAAATTATTGGTTCAACCAAATTTGAATATTCATAAAAAACCGATGTTACAAAAATAAGATAGTGATATAAGTAAGAGTAGAAATTGGTTATTAAGACCGGATGTGTGATTGATGAATATTATACCCAAAAAAAAGTTAATAATTTTAATGATACAATTATATTTGATACTAAATCTTACAATACAAGCAGAAGGAGAGAATAGGAATAGTATAGAACTTCAACAATCAGAATGGTTGTTTAATGAAAATTTAGCATGGGATTTACTACTTGCTCAAGAAACAATTGGCTTTCGATACCCTGGAACGGCTGAACATTTAGAAACACAAGTCTTTATTGAGAATTATTTTTCAGGACTATCTGAATGGACCTTCACCAGACAAACTTTTGAGTATAATGGAGTGAATTTAGCAAATCTTATCGTTGAAAAAGAGAGTTCGAATACACTTAAATGGGTTGTTTTGGGAGCACATTATGATACGAGAGCAAAAGCAGATAATGATACCGTAGACACTTCAGTTCCAGTAATGGGAGCAAATGATGGTGCATCTGGAGTTGCAGTATTGATGGAATTAGCTAGAGTAGTAGCTGAAAAGATGTTTAATTCATCTATAAGACTAATTTTTATTGATGGAGAAGATCAAGGAAGTGGAGGAATGGCAGGATGGGAGTGGATTGTTGGGTCAAGTTACTATGTTGATTCATTATCTGAAAGTGAAAAAGATGAAATAGAATGTTTTATCTTATTAGATATGATCGGGGACGAGAATTTGAACATTCATTGGGAGAAGAATTCGGACATTGGTTTAAGGGAAGAAATTTGGCTAGCTGCTGATGCTTTAGGACATGCTGAATTCATCCAAGGAGAGAAATATGGAATGAAAGATGATCATATACCATTTATCCAAGCTGGGATTCCAGCAGTGGATATAATAGATTTTGATTATCCTTACTGGCACACAAGAAATGATACTAGTGATCATTGTAGTGCTGCTTCACTTAACGCAGTAGGTCAAACTGTAGAAAAATGGCTTACTGAAAAAGTAGGTTTAAACGAGACTGATCCAAGTATTTCTACTCCGTCTGATGATAACAAAACAACTTTGATGCTCGTATTTGATGGAACGATAATAATACTCATTATTGCGTTAAAAAGAAAAAGGAATTTAAAGTTCTGAGCTTACTACGTAGGAATAATCAAGATCATCAATTACTTTATTTAAGTCATTTAATCGTAAACGTATCTCTAAAGTATGTTCAATGAAGGTTTGACCGTCTTGACGAGCTAAACTAAAGAGGGAGTCCAAATCAATTGTGTCATCAAGCCCTCCTGCTATTATTTCACAGACACGACCAATTTCTTCAGTTTCTGTTCTTTCCATTTCTGCTGAATTAACCTTTTTTTTGTCAAGATCAATTTTTTCAAGAATTTTGGTAGTACCTTCCAATTCTGTTTTAACAAGATCAGTAAAGGGTTTCAAGTAATCAATTTTAATTACGCTGAGCAGAGAGATTATCTGGTCGAAGCGAATAATTACTTCATTGATAATTTCGTTTACGTCTTGAATTATCGCATCTTCAAAATCATTATCTGAGGAAGGTAAAGGTTGAAGAGATCGAGTAATTTCTTGATATTCTTGGTTTATTTTAACTAAATTTTTCAGAAGATTAGTATAAGTTAGCAGAGTATTCTGGACCTTTAGTCGAGTATCTTTTAGTTGAGAGATTGCTCCTTGTTTATTAGCAACGGCTTTCCAATAACCTCTTTCAACTTCTTCTTTAAAATCATCTAAATATGTAGAACTACTTCTAAGTTGAGAAACTGTAATTACGTGAAATATGTGATAACTTATTCCTCCCATATCTTCAAGAAGTTCTCTTCTAAGGCTAGGTAACGCCCCTTCGTCACTTCCAAGTAAACGGCTTAAGGGGGACGATGCCAGATCAATTAATGATGCTAGAAAGAATCTAGCAGGCTCAAGTATAGACATTTTAAGTTGACTTGAAGTGATCTCGTTATCCATTATCATAATATGAGATTTAAAGATAATAAAATGATCGATTTGAAATCAAAGAAAAGTGGATAATTGCTAGTTGAAAGCTGCTAATCTAGAGATAGATTAACAGAAGTTTATTGTGACTGAAAAAAATTACTCTTCTTCTGAAGCAACAGGTTCTTCTGTTGCAGCAGTTTCATCCAGTTTAACTTTCTTGCCTAATTTTCGTTCTTCACCTTTAAGAAGCCGAACTACGTTAGCTCTGTGTGTGTAATATATGAATGGAACCATTAGTATTCCTAAAAGGGTATGTCCAAAGTCAAAATCATGAACGAACATCAAAGTTAACAAGGAGATCCATACCATAACCAGATTTCCCAAGGAAGTATGTCTAGTTACACCAATTACTACCCACCAAGTTACAAAAATTGCTAGAGCTGTCCAAGGAGAGAAGACCAATAACACTCCCAAAAAGGTAGCTGCTCCTTTTCCACCTGAAAAATTGATATAAATACTGAAACAATGACCTACAATTGCAGCAAAGCCTATAAGAGCAATTAAAACGTTCTTTTCGAATAAAGCATCTGAGCTATCATAAATACTGCTATCAATAACTAAAACAGCAATAAGAGTTGCTATAACGCCTTTTATGATATCAAACATACCGGCAGTAAAGCCTAATTTAAAGCCCAATACTCTTGCAGCATTAGCCCCAGTAGTACTTTTTGAACCGTAATCTCTAA
The DNA here is from genome assembly GCA_030638685.1 of Candidatus Heimdallarchaeota archaeon. GTDB lineage: Archaea > Asgardarchaeota > Heimdallarchaeia > Heimdallarchaeales > DAOWED01 > DAOWED01. The sequence continues at coordinate 5,620 of DAOWED010000050.1, forward strand.
TGTCAATGCCTTTAGCAAGTCTAGCTACGACATAAGCTGAAGGAATAGAACCTAACAGATAACCAATAATTATGAGAGCAAAATCAATAAACATAGCCTTCAGATATTTGTGAAAAGGTTCATTTTTAATGATTGGCATTTTCTAAGAAATTTTTGTAAGAAGATGTAACATGCAAAACCTATAAATTCTAGTAACCGGATAGAAAGTAAGTGTAATGATCAGTAGATCTGAGGGTGGTAGAATATGAATGAAATAACAGTGACAAAGAAGTTTGGTCAATTCATTGATGGTTTCGTTATTCCAAAGTTTATTTCAGATACGGTTAAAAAATTGGTTTCAAAATCAGAGCTAATAACCCCAAATATTAGTGATGACAGTTTAAGAGCGATCTTTATCTCATCTTACATTAAAGCACACCATATAGCAAAGATTAGAATATCATTTGATATGGTAGAACGTATAAGAAACGCTCTAGAAGATTAAATAATCTCTTGTTTATGTAAGTAAGTAGCGCTTAAGCAAAGAATTCAAAGCTGTGCTCGTATTCCTTAATGGATTCTCGCTCTTCTCCCTCAGTTTCACGCCAGACTTCCTTAAATTCGTGTTCGACGGTTATTTGTGCAAGGTCATTAAGATACTGTGCAGTTTCTCTGACAATGCGTAAGAAAAGAACCAAGTTAACCTCATCAGATCGCCATCTATTATAGGTTCTTATATCCCCTGTGTTTTTGCTAATAATTGGTCTGACAGATGGATATTCACTTGCTTTCTGAAGAATTGCTTGCAAAAAGTTGGATATCTTTTCTGCAGGTTGCTCTTCTGTAGAAGTAACTACATTTGAGAAGAAGGAAACGAATCGGAAAGAAGAGTCAATTTCGATAAAGAAATCTGGTGACTGAGCCCAAACAACGGCTAAAGTGTAAGCCCCATCTCTCTTATCTCTTAAAGGAGTATAGGAAATTGTGGAAAGTTTTAACCAATGAGCTATTTTTTCAACAAAATTGGGTACAGAGCGCATAGACTCTATTTTATCATAAGGAGTTCCTGTTATATCGAATGAATTAGGTTTCATTGATTATCAACAGAAAATTCTTGATAGAAGATAAAAAACTTACCATAAAAAAAAGAATCTGATGAAAAATTTAAGGCTAATTTGATTGTTTGACATTGACAGTTTGTCGAGAAAATCAACGAAACGTGAAGTCTTATATTGGGAAGTATAATTAGTAATATGTGGAAACAGCTAAAGGCATAAGAATTGGGATTGATACAGGAGGTACTTTCACCGATTTAATCGCTATTGACGAGAGGGAAACGACAAATCTTCATAAAGTACCATCTACTCCTGAAAACCCGGAAAAAGCAGTTATCACTGGAATAATGGAGCTTCTTAGCAAAATTTCTAGAACTCCCGAAGATGTGGTACAAATCATTCATGGTAGCACGGTAGGCGTTAATGCTCTCCTTCAAGGTGATTATCCCGAAACCGCCTTAATAACAACTCAAGGTTTTGCTGATGTAATTGAGATTGGGCGGCAAAGAAGACCCTTTTTGTATAGTTTAGGGGCTCAACCGCTTTTAACCTTACTTCCTCAAAAGAATAGGTTTGAGATCGAAGAAAGGCTTGATTCAAAAGGAAAAGAGATTGTTCCTTTATCTCTGAAGACTATTTCTTCAATTAAAGAGCAGATTAAAGATCGAAAAATAAAATCAGTGGCAATATGTTTATTGTTTTCCTTTTTAAACCCAAAACATGAACAATTAGTTAAAAAAGAACTAGAGGATTTGGATATTCATATTTCGTTATCGAGTGAAGTAGCACCAGTAATTCGAGAATATGAACGAACAGTAACAACTGTAGTAAACGCATTGGTGACACCTGTCCTCCAAAAATATCTTTCAAAACTGGAGAATGAACTTAAGGAGCTGGGTTTTAAGAGCAAATTACAGATTATGAAATCAAATACTGGAGTAGCAACATTATCTGAAATAAAAAATAGAGCAGTGAACTCTCTTCTTGGAGGATTAGCCGGAGGAGTAATGGCAGGAACAGCTAGTGCCCGAAGTGAAAATCTAAACCATGTAATTACTTTTGATATAGGAGGGACGAGTTGTGACGTTTCAACAATTGAAGAGAAGAACCCTAGCTTAAAGGACCATTTTGAGATTGGGGGTTATAAAGTAATGTCTCCATCAGTCGAAGTAGAAACAATAGGTGCCGGAGGAGGGTCAATTGCAAAAATTGAGGAAGGGTTACTATTAGTGGGTCCAGAGAGTCAAGGGGCAGATCCCGGACCAGCATGTTATAATTTGGGTGGAACAAAAGCAACGGTAACTGATGCCAACCTTACACTAGGGATACTTGATCCTGAAAACTTTGCAGGACAAGAGAAAGGGTTAAACGTCAAAAGATCGCGTGAAGTAATTGAAAAAATAGCAGACCAAGTAGAATTAAGTTTACTGGATACGGCACGAGGGATAAGAAAAATACTGAATAATAATATGGCACATGCTATTAGAAAACTAACTATAGAAAGAGGAAGGGATCCAAGAAATTATGTGCTTATTCCTTTTGGAGGGGCAGGACCTGTTCATGCAATAGATATAGCTGTTGAATTAAATATCCCAAAAGTAGCTATCCCTCCCTATCCGGGAATATGGTCAGCTATGGGTCTTTTGGATAGTGAAACAAAAATAGATTTCATGCAGACTATTTTATTGGAATGTAAGAAAGAAAATGAAGCATCTATCAATGATATATTTGCTAGTCTAAAAGACAAAGCCCTTGATCAACTTATTTCTGATAACTTGAATGTGGATATGGCCATCTTTGGATATCAAGCCTCAATACAGTATGAGGGACAAGGATACAGCCTCCAATTACCCCTTGAAATAGAAGAGCTCAACCTGATTGACTTGAGAAAAGAATTTGATAAGACTCATCAGAAAAGATACCAATGGAATGATGAACAAAGAGAAGTGAAAATTGTTGATCTATGGATCACAGTCAGTTTATCCCAAGAAAAAGTTCCGGAGCAAAAACTTGACAGAGGGAATCAAAACCCTCCAAAAACAGCTCTAATTGGCAAAAGAGAAGTTTATCTGGATGATGGTGATGTTGAAACTTGTACCGTTTATGATAGAAAATATCTTTTAGCTGACAATAAGGTTTCTGGACCGGCAATCATTCAACAGATGGATTCAACCAGTTATATTCCTTCAGGTGTTTATGCAGAAGTAACAGAGACAGGCTATCTCATGATAAATACGGAACCTTTGCTTTCAGAAAGCAATGAAAGGAGGAATTGATATGGTAAAAATAAAAGATCCAATTACTGCCCAAGTGATCAATAATGCCCTAATTAATTCTGCTGAAGAAGCAGGATTAGCATTACAATTGAGTGCTTTTTCACCTAATATTAGAGAAAGGCTTGATTTTTCAACAGCAATATATGATGCAAACGGATTATTATTAGCACAAGCTGAACACATTCCAGTACACTTAGGGGCAATGATTGAGGGAGTTAAATTTCTTAATGAACAGTTTGAATTTACTAAGCTTGATAAAAATGATATAATTATCAATAATGATCCTTATCTGGGAGGAACTCATCTTCCTGATATTTCATTAACGGCTCCTATCTTTGTAGATGAGAAGCTGGTAGGAATAATAACAAATAGAGCCCATCACGCTGATGTAGGGGGTTTATTACCCGGTTCAATGCCTGGAGGAGAATATACTCTTGATGAAGAGGGCTATGTTATCAAACCTCAGTTTCTAATAAAGAACAACCAGTGGAATGATACCTTAATGAATGATTTTCTAAGTAAAGTTCGTTCCCCTGAAGGAAGAAAAGGCGATTTACAAGCACAAATAGCTGGTATAAGAATTGGGCAAAAAAATATTAGGGAATTATGGTCTCAATATCCTCATGAGGTAATAGACGAAACAATAGCCTTTCTTAGAAGAAGGTCTTCATTAGGTTTCAACAATATTCTTCAAAGACTTCCAGAAACGATTAATCTGACAGAAGTAGATTTTCTAGATGATGATGGAGTAACAGAAGAACCGGTGAAAATAGAAGTAACCCTTACTCGAGAGGGTGACCGATTAATATTCGACTTTAGCAACTCCTCCCCTCAAACTAAAGGAAATATTAATGCACCTCGAGCAGTTAGTCTTTCTGCAGTTTTTTATGTGATTCGTTCTCTTATTCCATCAACTTACCCTACCAATGCTGGTCTTTATACTAACCTCTCCATTATAACTAAGGAAGGAACTGTACTTCACCCATTAACTCCTGCAGGAGTAGCTGGAGGGAATGTTGAAACTTCACAAAGAATTGTCGATGTTGTGCTGAAAGCCTTTTCTCATTTGTTACCTAAAGAAATACATGCTGCAAATTGTGGTTCTATGAATAACATTGCAATAGGTTCTGATGAACGCCAATTTACTTACTATGAAACAATAGCTGGTGGATTGGGAGCCGGATATGGTTTCAACGGAAGGAATGCTACTCATGCAGCAATGACTAATACTGGAAACACTCCTGTTGAAATTTTGGAAACGGAAACTCCACTACGAGTAAATGAATACTCGATTAATTGGTCTGATGAAGGTAATGGAAAATGGAAAGGAGGAAATGGAATTATTAGAGAAGTTGAAATATTAGCAGAACCGGCTGTTTTATCAATACTAAGTGATCGCAGAAAATTCGCACCATATGGTCTTTTTGGAGGGAAAGATGGTGCAAAAGGAGCAAATTACTTGATCAGAAATGAGAAAAAAATCGCTCTAAAAGGAAAAACAACAATGCCTCTTCAGAAAGGAGATATAATTATTATACAAACACCAGGAGGAGGAGGCTACGGCGAAGAAGAAAGATGACAAAGTTTGGTTATTTCAGAGTAAAGACCATTCTTGGCACATCATCGCACCCAGCTTCTTTCACCAAGTTAACGTTTGCTTCAATTAATCCCTTCTCAAGAAGTTTCTGAACAGCTTGAAAAATGAAAGACGTATATGACAAACCGACTTTGAGGTATTTTTCTGAATATTCTTTTTCTGAGACACCCCAAGCTTCGGACCAGTGGTGATTATTTGGTTTCAAGTAAAAGTCAATATGTTCCAATCCCTTCCCTTCTTCTTTCAATAAAGAAATAATTTTGTCAGCGATAATGTTGATATCTGGTTCTCCAGTTGGAAGCCATTTATTCTCAATTAAGGTTTCAATGTTGATCTTTCCTGGCTTCATAAAAATTAAAGCATTTCTTGGGGCAGGAAATGGATGAAGCCCTTCAAATATTGGAGCATCAAATCCCCAAAGGAATGAACTGAAAGCTGCTTTTTCTGCATTGACTCCCAAGAAAAGAGGTTGTCCATTATTTGCGATCCATATACCATCTGTTTCTTTGTCAAAAATGAAGAAAGCGTACATTCCTTCTATTTCTTTACAAGCTTCTCTTATTGCTTCTGCGGTATCAGAAATATCCTTTCTTTTCTCAGCAAGTACGTGAAGAAAGACCTCTGAGTCAGTAATGTACTCCTCTCCGTTTAGTGATCCCAATGATTGAAAAGTATGATTTTTCCTAAGTTCTTTAAACTGTTTTTCCCACGAAATGATTCCATTGTGAGCCATTACAAAGTCTTTTTCTTCACGTAGGAATGGATGAGCATTTTCAGATCTATTTTTACCCGGTTCAATCTTTATTGCTAAAGAATACCTTGAGTGAACTATAGACCAAGTTGTTTCAACTTGAAGCTCTTTTTCAAAGTTGGATAAAAACTCTTTCACTGGACCTGGTTGCTTGATTACTTTGAGCTCATTGTCTGTTTGAAAAGTAATACCTGTTGCTTGAGCTCCAATATAAGCTTCTTGAAGAGAAAGAGGTTCTAGTATCTCTTTTAATTGAAAATGATTAGTACTTATTATTCCCGCAAGATGACACATAAAAAGGAATAATTTTTTCTCTTTTTAGAGATTACTTTAAGTACTACTGGATTGGGAACTTATTGGTATATTCATTTTTTATATGATCTAATGTTACTGAAGCATAAATCTGAGTAGTGTCCAAGCTTGCATGACCTAATAATGTTTGTAAAACTCTGATATTGAGTCCACCCATTGTTAGATGAGAGGCCATAGAATGACGGAGTTTATGAGGAGAACAACTGCGAATCTCCGCTTTTTCAGAATAATGGTTTACAACATGTTGAAGAGTTCTTTTTCCAACCCTTCTTCCTCTGTTGCTTACTAGTAATGCCATCGAAGTATCTTCTGATATGAATTGCCCATTTATTATTCTTTTATTTAATGTCTCTTTTCTACTTCTATTAGCTGGTTTTATTTTATTCTTAATTAGTTCTTTAGGTGATAATTCTCTATCAAGATAAAGCTCTAACACAATAGCAGCTCTTTTAGTAAGCATAACTGGCCTATCTTTTCCACCTTTTCCTTCCCTTATCATGATTTGGCCTCCTGTTTTTTCACCGTTATCGTCTTTATAGAATTTTAGATCTTCAAGGTTCATCTCTTTTAGCTCATTACATCTGCAACCGGTTGCGTATAGAACCTCAAGAATTACTTGATGCATTAATGGTTTTTCGTAGTCTAGAAGCTTTTTAACTTCTTCAACTGTCAAAAATTTAGGTAAAGACTTTTTTCGCTTAGGATAGATTAATTTTAACGCAGGATCGTTTTCTATCTCTTCTTCATTTTTTAAAAATTTGAAAAATGCTTTTGTTGTGCAAATTCTTCTGTGGATAGATGATGACTTGGCCTTTCTTTCCTCTCCTAAATAAGTTAGAAAACCTCTTAGATGACTGGTTTTTATATTATCCCAATTAATTCTCTCTTCTCCATTAATTATTCCCTCTCTTTGGAAATACTTGAATAACAGTTGTAAATCTATTGAATAACTATCAATGGTATTTTGCCTGCTATTCTTTTCATATTTCAGAAAACTCATAAAATTTTTAACTTCAGTAGGTAGGTTAGTAATGTTGACCATATTATTTTCATTCCTTTTTCGAGTTATGTGCAATAAGTTAAAACAGTCAGTAATACTGGGATAATATCATAGAGTATATAATTATTTCTGAACAATAATTGCAGAATGGGAAAAAGTGCAAAAAGAAAGGATAAAACCAAATTATGAACTAATTTTAAAAAAGGTTAATGAGCCAAAAAGGCTCAAAGTTCAAAACTATTAGTATCTACTAGTAACTGATACGAGGATCAACTAATGCATAAAGAATGTCCGCCACTAAATTAGCGTAGATGACGAGAGTACCGGTGACCAAAGATGTACCCATAATTATTGGCCAATCTCTCTGGAAAGCAGCAGCGATAAACATCATTCCTATACCGGGGTATTGGAACACCATTTCTACCATTGCTGCACCACCAATCA
>DAOWED010000127.1 GCA_030638685.1 Candidatus Heimdallarchaeota archaeon
CAAATGTTTCTTGGGGATCTCCAGTGGAGTTACTTGCAGAATAGGGATGAACTAGAAGAATTCTGTTATTGTATCCACTTGTTAGAAAGAGGTTTGATTGAATGGTAGCATTTTCATTTTCACCAAGGTCGGGATCTCCTAAGAAAACATCATTTACAGTGCTAGAAATCATTTGATACTTAGATATTAAGGAATATTCGTATCTAACTGATTGATTAATATCAGAATTGATAAGATAAATATCTTGAAATCTAGCCAACAAAGGAGAAAACTCAAATGCAAATATCTCATCTTGATCTGAAGTAATAGCTACAGAAGTACTAACTGACCGAATAGAGACGGTATTAAACTGTATTTCAGCTTCTCCTTTTTTATTCACTTTTACAACATAGTTTCCTTCAGGAATATAGACCCAGTTAGTTCCTATATCATTTGCTGAATCACCAATAAGGTTGTTTTCTTCTTGCACAAAACCAACACTATTATAGTCAGAATCGGTTATATAATCATAGTTTCCTTGCTCATCAACTGAATAAAAAAGTACATCATAACCATTTGCTATATTTAGTGTAGAACAGTTAATAGCCATCATTGTATCAGCCGAAAGAGTAAGGTTATAATAGCCATCTACAGGCTCTATTGGTTCATTTAGAATTAAAGGAACTACCTCATAATTTGTTTCAGTTTCTATTTCTTTGAATAAAAAGTGATACTTATGGTACAAGAAACCAGTAGAGTAAAGAACTACCGTTAAACTTGTATCGGTAAAGGCATGAGCTGTTCCAGTCCCTTCATCAAAAACTAGTTCATCATTTAATATTTCATCTCGAAGGTAGAAGCTAGTTATATCGGATTCAACACATGATATGAGAGAACAACAATATTCACAGTCAGCATCACAATCAAGCATTGGATAAATATTCAAGTCAATCAAGTAATCTTTTCCTTCCTTCATTTCAAAAGAGAAATATCTAAGGCTAAAAATTTCATTATCTTCAACATAAGATTCATAGTCAAACTCTTGAGCGTTAGGATCAGAAGGAACGCCTTGTTCAATGATTCCCTCATAGGTAGAATTAGCTTTAATTTTGATGGGGGATTTTGAAGGCATCTTGTGAGGAGTTAGAGTTAAAATAGTATCCGCATTATAAACTGTCAATTGAAACATTTGAGTCTCATAACTTGGTATAACGGGAAGAGTCTTTTCCCAGCAATCAATTACTCCTGAGAATGGAGAAGTGGCATTAATGAAATTGATAACGTAAAAAGAGCTAGGGTTAGAATAAGTTATATCTAACAAGAAAGGATCTTCATAAGTAGAAAAACCAGTATAGGTTTTTCCAGCCTCACCATAAAAGGAATAAGAATAATCATTATGTAGACTTATTGGGTATGTAGTTGTTCCTTGTATATAGTTTTCATTAGCTTCAAAATTTTCATATCTCATTACTCGAGCCAATTCATAATCATCAAAAAATGGGTTCCCTATGTTAATTGAGTCAGCTGAAGTACAGAAGGGGTCTAAATCATCACCATCATTATATGTATCGGATGAAATACCCATATCACTAGTTGTTGCATCAGTGAATTCAAAATCAGTTGTTTCACCAAGATAGCTAAGACCGTTTAAGCTTACACCGGGGTCAGCAATGTAATAACTGTAATTATCGATAAAGGTCGGATAAAAATCGTCACTTTGCGTTTTCATATCAATAATTGAGTGACTCTCCCCCATCGTCGCAATGGTAGAGGTCATTAACAATAATGATAGAAATAAAATAAATATTGAGAGTTTAGTTTGTCTTTTCATAATTCAATCAAAAATAATAGAGTAACAAGTTATTTAAACATTTTCGAGAAAAAATAAGCTGTAATTGCAAAAAAATGGCAGAAACTAGCTTTCGAACAACATCTCTGAGATAAGCCTTACTAGGTTAGTTGAATTAGAAAGGCTGTGGATTGTTACATTTTTAAGCCCTTGAAGCTGTTTAACCATAGGAGAGGGTTTTTGTCTCCAAGTTACTACTGCTCGAAAATCTGTGAACTCATGGATATTTCTAATGGGTTCTATTCCCTTAGTTGGTTCAAAATCAGAAATGACGATTACTTTCTTATCAGCCTGATTGAGTTTAGACAACTGTTTTTTAGCCTCTACAAGTGCAGAGCTAATATCGGTTCTTCCCCCACTCTCGAGAAGTAGAACGTCCTCAACTACAGAGTAAATAGATCTCTCTTGTTGAATGCTTTTAATGATATGAGGCGTTGTGTCAAAGGCTATAATTGCAAAATGATCATCTCTTAGACAATGAGCAAGAACGGCAGCTGTTAAAGTGATACGATGCATCATTTGGATAACAGAAGTAGAAGAATCAATGCATAGAATAACTGCTTTTTTCCGTTTATCAACCTCGGGGCAAACGATTGAATCATAGCTAGGTTTTTTTTCTCCAAGAGAAAGCATTCGTTCAATTGTTTCATAGATATCCCAGTCTTTACCAGGTTCATAGGGGAGATATTTGATTGTCCCGGAGTGTTTTCCACGCTCTGAGATAACTCTTGCCTTTTGCATAATCTCAGGGATTAATAATTTGAGAAGCTGTTGCTTAACTTCGTCACTAAGACGACCTCTTATTTTAAGGAAAATATCAGAAAGAGCTATTTCATCAATATAAAGAAGAAGGTCTGCAGGAACACCTAACTCGATAAAAGCTTGACCAACAGTATCAGGAACAATCTTGGAAAGGGTTGATAGTGGAGTATATGCCCCTCCTTGGACAGCCATTCGAGCATACTCATAAAGCAGTTGATAAGAAGGCTGCGTTTTTGCCAGTTCTTGATAGATTTGTGCAGAAAGACGGATTTCTTCTTCTTGATCTTTTTTATCTTTAAGTGTTTGAAACCTTTTCCCAGTACTTCCCCACTCCCTAAAATCAGGTTCTTTGGGAATGAAGCGTTTTTTCGGAGGAAATAATCTATTCGTCTCAACCCTTCGCACCAGGTCTTGAACCACCTCTGTTTGGCTCATATCAGCTGTCGGAATAAGGTCTATTTTTTTGGCAAAGGAAGCAACTGCAATATCTAAGAAAGAAAGAGAAGAAGATAATTCATTTTCTTGATCACTTGCTTGACTTAGAAGTAATTGTAATAGTTGCATTCCAGCATTAATACTTGCTCCTGTTTCTACTTGAGGGTGCTGCCAAGATTGATTCAATAGTGTAACTACTTTGTTGATAAGAAAAGAATCCAAAGAGGGGTAATGATGCCTGAATATTAACTCTAGAGTTTTATTTGAAGGAGGAAGAGAAAGAGAAAGAGAGATACATCGATCAAAAAAAGCTCGAGGAAGAAGATGGGTTCCAATCGCATCACCCTCACTTACTGAAAAAATGGCAAAGAAATCAGGATGAGCCTTTATTTCACCGAGTTTGGGTACAACAACTATTTTTTCATCAAGGGCAGTTAAAACAACGTTAACCGTCTCTGAAGGAGCACGATTAACTTCTTGAAAAAAGAAGATACCACCTGTTTTGAGAGCTTTTAAGAATGGGCCGGGAATAAAAGATTCCTCACAGTAGCCTTTCTTCAAAGTAGTGACGGGATCAAACCAGCCCAGTAACCGTGAAGTGTTCAAGGAATCGTTTCCATCAGTTCTGAAGCTTTTCTGATTAATTTTTTTTTCAAGGGAGGAGACCAAAAAACGTTTTCCACTTCCAGAGCGTCCCTTAATTATCACTGGGATTTTAGAATTATAGGCTTCTTCTAATTGTTGAAAAATCGTTTCTTTGCCATAAAGAGCTTCCAAGAAAATCACCTCTATGATTAACCATTATTAAGGACCATTTTAACGACTTCTTTCACAAGTATATTTTCCTCTTTTTCAGTAGAAGGAGAAGAAACAATCTTTTTAGTGATGACTGACTCAGCTACTTGAGAAATAATTTCAGGGTCATCCATTCCCCTTAATGTTAAAAGATAAGCAAGTTGGATAGCACCCCTTACACTAGAACCAGTTTCGATATCAGGGTGATCCCAAGTCGTTTTTATCAACTGACAGCTGAAAAGAGCTATTTCATCAGAAACATCAGGAACTCTTAGTTTAACAATCTCAATCATGTCATCAAGAGGTTGGTGGTCAAGATTTATCCAAGCACACCTATCATAAAAGGCTCTAGGGAGAGGGTTTGTGCCTATGTGTTCCCTTGGATTAATAGTAAAAATTGGTAAAAAGCCTTCTTTAGCTTTGATAGGTCCTAATCGAGGAACATAGATAACTCCTTCATCTAAAGCAGAAAGAACTGCATTAACACTTTCACTAGGTGCCCTATTTGCCTCATTGAAAAAGAAAACTCCACCGTTTAGCATTGCACCGGCTAAAGGACCCGGAACAAATGTGTCCATTGAGAAACCTTTCTCCAGAACTAAAGCTGGATCAAACCAGCCAGTAATCTTGATAGCGTTTAGTGAATCATTACCATCAATTCGATAGAAGGGTCGGTCAAGAGAGGCAGCTAATTGCTTAGCTAGCTCTGTTTTACCGGTGCCAACATCACCTTCAAGTAAGATAGGAACGCCTGCTTTTGAAGAGAGAGAGAGAATTTCAATCTCTTTCTTACGACCAATAATATTAGCTTTCAAAGGAGATAAATCAATCATTAACTAAGGAAAAACACCAAACATGAAAAATATTGTCATTTTGATTTAAGAGATTCAATAAGTCATGTTGGATGTATGAAATTTTTTTCCTTCAGATTACTTTTTAGTTATTCTTCTGTAAACTACCATCACTAGTATACTTACAGGTACTAGCCAGAAATGAATTATTCCGTCATCATCAGTTGGATCATCAGTTGGATCATCAGTTGGATCA
>DAOWED010000203.1 GCA_030638685.1 Candidatus Heimdallarchaeota archaeon
GTTCTGCCTAAAAATCTTGGCTTCTCCTTTGATACTTTTCATCTCTTTTGCAATTAAGCCCATTTTTGGAGCAAATTCTGGTACCGATTTTATTTGTCCCATGATTTTTCCTAAGTTAAAAGCTTCTTCTCCAATAATCTCTTTAATAACTGGGAATAGTTTTTGTTTCCACTCAGGAGCGACATACAAAATGACTTTTTTAGCAGGAGCACGCTTAAGATCCATTATTGCTTGAATATCATCGATTAAGTGGCTGATGAACACTGTTTGTCTGCTTAATATTTCTGAGTTAGCTTGAAGATCAATAGAGGGAAGATTTCTTAAGGAACAATAATTGGTATCACCCATCTTTTGGTTCAATTCTTCACAGATGTGAGGAATTACAGGAGATAGAGTAACAATCCAAGGATCAATTATTTTTTTCAAGGCAGTATATTGTTCTTCTTTAGTTATTCCTATGCTTGATCTCTGATAAAATTCTACCAAACTTAGCATTTCATAGAAAGCATGAAAAGTATATTCTCTGCCTTCAAAATCGCTTATTTTATCGATAGCTGTTTTCAAGTGTTTCTCTGCTGCGGAAACAAAAGCTTTTGTAATAAAAGAAGCGTTTTCCAAATTATAACTATTATCATTAGGATAATCAATTATTGAATTTGTTATATTCCAGAATTTACGTACTCGAGTAGCTAATTTCTTTAAACCTTCATCTGTCCACTCCATTACTGTATCAGCTGAGGATGAAGAAACTTGGTATAACCTTGTAATATCTACGGTCGAGTATTTTGGAACTTCAGCTATGGGAATAACGTTTCCTTTGGATTTTGACATTTTATTACCTTTCCTATTTAGCATCTCATTCAATGTAAAACCTTTCATCCAGTGCTTCTCATCGAAAATTGCTGCATGATGGAAGATAGCGAAAGAAAGGTGATTGCTGATATGAGCTACAGCAGTATGCCTTAGATCATTAGGATACCAGTAATCAAACTCGTTAGCCATTGTATCAAGTAATTCAACTGAAATTCCTGACATCTCAGAAACGGTAGAAACATCACCCTTGCTCAAAAACAAATAGTCGAACACTTCAGGAGATAATTGCTCATCTGTTATTTTGTTATCTCGAATATGTCCAATAATAGTATACAGAGCCATGTAGATTACGCTATCACTCAATGATTCAATGATCCATCCTTCACCTTTGGTTAATGGAAACTCTGTTCCTAAACCTCTTTTCCTAACACAGGGGCGACGATCTAGCCATTCAAAAGTTCTCTCAAACATTGTTCGGAATTTAGCTGGTTCAACAATCATTTGACCCAATGCTTTTGTAGCAGTTTCTTTCCATTCATGGTTTCCAAAATGCAAAAAGTATTGGTCTGATAAAACACCGACTATTATTTTGGTTCCACAGCGACAAAAAGCTTTTCTTGAAGTTTCATAGGTAGTAGTAACTCTTCCTTCTTCTTTCAGAGCTTCTGCAACAACTTGCTTAGCTTCTTCAACTTTTAATCCTGCAAATTCATCAGTCCAGTCCATCATAATACCATTATAAAATTCCACTGCGTAAATTTCTTGAGTGGCCTTTTCTAATTTTTCCTTATCATTTTGGTTTTTAACGCCTAATCTATCACAGACTTCAACTGCTGGAAATTCACCGAACGATTCAATTGAAATCAGGGCAATTGGTTTGATTTCTTGAACTATTTCTGCTAATCCGGGATAATCATCTAAAGGAGATGGGTCTTCTTGAAGATCTCTTAAAGCAATGTAATCATATGGAGCATGAGCCGGGACTGAATAAACTACTCCTGTAGCGTGGTCTGCATCAACAAAAGTGGCAGGTAAAATTGGAAGAGGTCGATCTATTCTTGGGGCATATGCTTCTTCTCCCATTAATTCTGTTCCTTTGAAACTATTAATTAATTCAATAGTATGATTTTGATGTCTTAATTTTTCTGCAGCTTGCTCTGAAACGATCCATATTTCACCATCAATTTTAATTCGATTATAGGTTGTTTCAGGATTCAACCAAATATTTGTTGCACCGTAAATTGTCTCCGGTCTTAATGTTGCTGCTACTAGAAATTCTTCACCTAAGGCAAATTTTTGCCCTACAAACTCATTAACTTCAACTTTATCGACATCTGCGTCTTTGATATCATCTTCTCCAACAGCATTCTGACAACTAGTACACCAGAGGATGGGGTATTCTCCCTTTATTATCAATCCTTTGTCAATTAGCTGTTTAAATTGCCACTCAATGAACTTATTATAATCAGGATCTCCTGTTGTAAACTGACGATGAATATCAAGAGAGTAGCCCATTAACTTGAAATCTTGAATTATATATTCAGCAAAGAAGGATGCAACATTCGCTGGTTCAGAAAATGAAGCAACGATTTTCTTTACTTCTTCTTGATCATCAATGTACAAACCCACGTATCCCATAAAAAGTTTGATAGTTTCTTCATCATTTGAAGCAATTTTAGCTGAAATAGCTAGCACTGGAGTGCCTGTAATATGAAATCCCATTGGCCAGAGGGTGTTTAACCCTTGTTGACGCTTAAAACGACAGTATAGATCTGCTGTAGTATATGTTCTTGCATGACCTACATGTAATGGTCCTGTGGCATAGGGATATGGGCTGGTAAAGAAGAATTTAGGTTTAGCTAGATCAACTACTCCTTTAAAGACGTCATCTTTATCCCACTTTTTTTGCCATTTTTGTTCAATTAACCTTATTTCTTGGTAAAACTCTTTAAAAGACTTCTCGCTCAAACTACACACCTCATGATTTTTCGACTAATTAAAAAAATGCGATTTTCAGGATGGTCTCTATTCTTACCGGAAAAATTACAACCTATTAAGAAGAACACTACACATCCTTATCAACTATTTCTTTGCCTAGAAGTTTATAAGATTTGTTGTTAAGTTCTAGTCTTCATTTTATCACTGAAAGAATTAAGGCGCTTGGTAAACATTTGTAAAAAAGCTGTAAAAGAATTATCCGTTGACTTTTTTTGACAGAAATAACTTAAAACACCTATTTCCTCATTTAAGTATTTATCTTCACTATCTTCATTAATCGATATTATAGCGTTTTCTACTTTCTTCAGAAACTGAAAAATGTTTTTTGATTAGTTTGTCTTTCCCCCCATATTAAGAGGAAGCTTTTTATTAAAGAACGGTAGATTTTCATCGAGGAAAGACGATGACTGCAAAAAAAACATCTAAAAAAACTTCTAAAAAAACCAAAGAAACCAAAGAATCAAAAGAAGTAACAGAAGTAATAGAAGATGACAAAAAGGAAACAGTTCATAAATTTGATTTATCGGATGGATTCGGCAAATCAGATTTTATTGCTATTTTTACTTTTATTTACAACTTCATAAGGGCAATCCTATTCATAATCTTCTACCCCTATCTGTGGCTTGTTAATCAATTCAGACATGCAATCCGCTTCTTGCGGGTTGGAGGCGACAGTGATCGTCCACTCACCCCTGAAGAGAAGAAATTTATCAGAGGAGTACCTATCCTCTATCTTTCTACTTCCATCCTAGGAGGTATATTAGAAGCATTAATTTACTTCAGCGTTGAAGATGAATGGTTAGACGAGTTCTTCAGCTGGCTTAATCTTGATGCTGGAATAGTAGCTTTGTGGGATGCTTTTGTTTGGATACTTGTAGCAATATGGGATGTATTAGCTTGGTTATTGACTAATATTTTTGATGCAATTAATAACATATTAGACTTTGTGCAAACTGATCCCTCTATGAGTTTACTTGTGGGCACTATAGTTATTGGAGCATTAATGCTATTTTTCCTTCTATTAAGCGAAGTAGAAGCTTTTGGAAAAGGCTGGGCCAATGTCTTCAAAGGTATTGTTTGGTTCTTTAACTTACCAATTAGAATCTACAATAAATTAAAGGATAGAATGGTACTAAGTAACACTGTAATTGGAGACTTTGTTTTCGGAAGAGAAAAAATTGAAAATCGTCAGAAAATATTCTTCAACAAAATAATCAAAGCGTCTCTATTCGGGGCACTTATGGTAGCCATGTTGGCTTTAACTATAGGAATAGCATTCCTCCAGCAAACTACTGAATTATATGAAAAAATGCTTTTCTTCCTATCATTCTTCTTGATCCTAGGAATACTATGGGGAATGATATTAAATTGGTTATTCTCAGCATTTTTGGATGTAATTAGCAAAAGAAAATATGCCATTAAAAAAGTGGCTGAAACCTGATCTTTAATTAATCAGTTTTTCTTTTCTCCTCTCCCCTTTTCTTTAAAAAAGTGATTTTTTAGTCTTAAAACTGTTACACTTATTTATTCTACTAAGAAAAGCTTAGTTTCTTTGAATTTATCAACATCAATTAAACCTTTATCGGTTAATTTCAAGCGAGGAATTACAGGAAGAGCCATGAATGATAGAGCCATCAATGGGTTACTTAGTGTGGAACCAAGTTGTTCATTACAAGCCTTTCCTAAATCTTCTGTCGCTAAAGCAACTTCTTCTGCTTGTTTATCTGATAAAAGCCCACAAATAGGTAATGGTAACTCAGCAATTATTTCTCTGTCTTTTACTACCACAAAACCTCCACCTAAGCTGATCAACCTGTTGGTTGCTATTACCATATCGGAATAATTTGTTCCTGTAACGATGACATTATGACTATCATGTGCCACTGTTCCTCCAATTGCTCCATTTTTAAGACCGAGGCCTTTAATTAGCCCTTTACCCATGTTACCGACACTGGTATGTCTGTTGATAACTATAATTGGAATAATATCTCTGTCAGTATCTGCAATTACTACTCCTTCATTTGATAAAGGAGTAATCAGTTCTTTTTCGGTGAATAATGATCCTTCTATGGCAACAATTACTTGAGCTTGTCCGTCCTCTGAAGGAATAAAGAGTTCCTTTTCACAAACAGGATTTAACTTCACGGTGGAAAGTAGTTCTTCGGGAACAGGGGTAGATGCAATTTCTATCATTATTTTATTGCCTTCTACAATTAGTTGTCCATCGGCAAAAACATGAGCTATTTTGAAATCCTCTAAGTTAGTTAAAGATACAATGTTAGCCTTCATTCCTGGGGCAATACCCCCGACGTCAGTTAACCCTAAATGTTGAGCAACATTAATGGTTGCCCACTGTATGGCTTTAACAATTGGAAGACCATTTTCGACACAAGCTCTAATGGCTTGATCCATGTGTCCTGAAGAAATTAACTGGTCTGCATGTTTGTCATCAGAGGCAAGAACACATTTTCGAGTATCTAATGAGGGAATTGAAGCAATATGAGACACAAGTACTGGAAGATCATTTGCGAAAGAACCGTGTCTAACTTGAAGTGTCGCACCCAGTCTTAAGAGATCCATTGCTCCTTCTGGAGTAGTTTGTTCATGATCTGAACGAACGCCAGCAGCTAAATAAGCAGAAAGAGATTGTCTTGAAAGACCAGGGGCGTGGCCTTCAATTATTTTATTATTTTTCCTAGCTGCTTCAAGCTTAGCGTGGACTTCTTCATCACCATAAATTACTCCTGGAAAATTCATCATTTCGGCTAATGCTACAACTTCTGGATACTCTAGAAGTTCAGCTGTTTTTTCAGCATCCAATGAAGCTCCTGACGTTTCAAATGAAGTAGTTGCGGGTACACAAGAGGGGACTTCAAAATAAACAGTGATTGGAACTTTTTTTGAAACGTTAATCAAGTAATCAAAAGCTGTTTTCCCTGCAACGTTAACTAGTTCATGAGGATCAATTACTATTCCTGTGGTGCCTCTTCTTATCGCAACTTTCACAAATTCTTCTAAAGTAAGCATTGACGATTCAACATGTAAATGAGCATCCATCAAACCGGGAGTAAGAACTAAAGATGAACCATCAATAATTTGAGTTTTAATATAATTGGTTGTTTTAGTTTCAGAAGATTCCATTACTGCAGCAATCTTGTCCTTGTAAATTACTACTGATTTATTTTCTTCAATTTCACCTGTAAAGACGTTAACTATTTTTGTTTGATGAATTAAAACGGTGGGTTCAATTCTCCCCATTGCACATTCAACTAGTTCTCGATTTGATGATTTTTCCATACGCAATAAAGTATGTTTTCAGTCAAAAAGATTACCATTAGGAGGAGAAGAAGATTTCCAGTATTTGTTTAGTTTAAAGTTTTGGAGGTTCTACATAATCTCTTGATCTTTGAGATGTTCCTCTAAACCAGGAAAATACTGCTATAAACAGCACGATGACAATAAATGACAAAATGCCAATTGTTACTGGATTTTGTAGTTTTTCAAAAGTTGACTTCTCAGGATCGTTATCAACTGTAAATATATAGACAATTGAAGATGCGTAATCTAATATATCATCTGCAGTTATTGTGAGAATATATTGACCGTTTTGATAATCTTTTGTCTTCCATTCTAAAGTAAACAAGTCCCCTACACCTCTTTCAAAGAGCATTACTTCAGTTCCAATAGTAAGGGATACTGAGCTTATTGAGCTTGTATCATTTGCCCAGACATTAATTAATACCGTTCCATTGACTGTGGTTTGATTGCTTACTCCTTCCGGGAATTCAACCAAGTAAATCATTGGCAAGCTTACTCCAAATCCGCTTAGTGTAACGCTAACTGAAGACGAAGTATTTGTTTCAAAAGTAAGTGATGCTGAGTAAAGTTGTTCAGACGTCGGTGAGAATGTTATTACCAAGTCATAAGTTTCATCTTCTTCTAGAATTATCGGACTTTCGTCCCAGCTGAAAATATTATTTGAAGGATTAAGCTGAATGTTTGATATTTCAAAAGCTTCAGTTTCACTATTTGTTAGTTGAATCGTTTTATTCATCGTTTGACCTAACAAAACCGAACCAAAAGAGAGAGTAGTGACATTTGCTTGAATATCAGAAAGTGAAGCTGAATTTTCTGTTACAGATCCAGCAGCTAAATCATTCACTGGACTGTTTAATGAAAGAAATAATGAAATGATTCCCACAGTTATAATAAGTTCAGAAAGAGAAATAGGTCTAATTTTATTCATGAATGATCAAGAATCATGATGTTTTTCTTACTAATAAAATTATGTTATGGAACTCAAAAGATGGTTAAAACAGTTCTTACTCTTCAGAAACAATCTCTGTGTTATTATTAGCTGGTATAATAAACAGTCTTTCTCCTCGTAGTTCCATTCTTGCATGAAGTTCATCATTCAAAATCATTTGATATAACATATCCTCAAACTCAGAAGGATCTATTTTGATACTTTTGGCAAAAACATCAAGAGGAACTAACCCTACTTTTTCAATCATTTGTGCTATTGTTTCTCTTTTAAGCTTAGTCTCAGCTCTATCTGAAAGCGTAGACCCACTTAATCGTGAAAGCTTGTTAGTATCTTGACTTACCCATGCTTCTGCAACTTTTTCAATAAGTTCAGACCAGTGAGCAAAATAACCGATTTCAATAATTTGCTCTATAAGTTTGTTGGCTTTAGGAATTGAGTGAGTTTCCATAATGATTATTCCAACCAAACCGGCTTCATAGCTTGTGAGAATGTTAATTATTTTTGCTTGCTCATCTGTTGATTTTTCGGTGAAGTTATCAAGAAGTTTTTCGATAATTTGTGATGAGATGTCTCGATATTGCAAAGAAAGGCACAGTGTGATCTTTTTCGCTCTTTCTACTTTTGCATCACTTTCTTCTTGAAGGTAGTAATCGATAAGGCTGTTTATCAGGTCAAATAAAAGGTCCGGTGTCTCACGAATTAATCTGAGTCCAGAAATAATTGCTTCTCTTTTAGCTGGAAGAATTCTTCCTTCAGTTACCTCAATTAACAATTCTGAGTATACACTGAAAAACTCATCAGAAGCTGAAGGATAAAGGTCTTTTATCACTTGAGCATATTTTACTTGTTTTATTATTGACTGTTCTGAGAAAAGTGTTTGAAATAGTTTTCCAGCAATATAAGGCACGATTTCTTTATTGTTTGATGTGATAACATCTAAAGAACTTATAATGTTAGTTAAGCTTTCTCCGCTTGAATCCTTAATTTTTACAATTAGGGTGTCAATATGTTCAATATTTTCATCTTTAGGTTTTTGAAGCGTGTCTTCTTGAGTATCTTCAGTTATGTCTCCTTCCGCCACTTGTTTCCAGTTTTTATCGAGTTTATCCAAAACAGCAAAATCATTATCGAAATTCTGATCGATAAGAGCAATAGCGTCTGAAAGTTCATTGAGAGCTGAATTATCAACTATTTGCACTCCTTCTTCCCGTATTAGAAGTTTTTCTTCTTGAGCTTCTTCTTGAGCTTCTTCTTGTGCTTCTTCTTGTGCTTCTTCTTCCTGAGGAGTTTTAGTATCATCTTGAACTGAAGAAATTGCCTTTGCAATTACTGATGATTCTTCTTCTTTATTTGAGATCGCCATTAAGTCTTCTTTCTCTTCAGGTTCAGTGAATCCTTTTTCCTCAAGCTTTGTGGTTGATTCTTCATAAACTTCTGTAAATGTTTTTACTGGTTCCTTTTCTTCCTCTTTAGTTTCTGTTTCACTTGATTCTTCAAGCTTGGAAAGCGTTTCATCGTCTTGAGAAATAGTATCTATTGACATTACTGGTTTAACTGATCCTAAAGGTGTTTTAAGTAAACTTTCAATTCCTATTGAAGCAGTTTCTTGTTCACCTGATTTTAGCCCAGGTACTAGTTTTTTAATAAATTTAGAAAAAGTAGATGTTTCTTGTTCAACGTTAGTGGGCGTTTTCTTCATTAAATCTTCAAAAGCTAATGAACCAGCTCTTAAAACAATCGTTTCGAAATCTTTACTATTCATCTTCTCTTGAGAAAGATCTTCCATTAAAACTATTAATCCTAAGTCTCTGAGGCTGTTGACATATTCCTTATTTTTAGTATCTATAATTATTGAATCACACGATTCGCTTATTTCTTGAGCAACAGATAACATGTTGGGTTCTAGCCCCATTAACTCAAGAATAATTTTTTCTCCAGTTGGAAGAGTTTCTTCATCAAAATGAGGAATAATAACTATTACTTGTCCTTCTGCACTCTTGAGTACTTCTTTCACTGCAGGTGTTTTGAATAAACAAACGAGGCTTACCAAATCACTCGATATTAATACAACCGCTTTAGCATGTTTGATAAATTTGTCTGCTCCTGTCGATAATTTAAGTTTTTCAAGCCCAGAAATATCTACAGTCAGATCCTCTGCTTCATTATCCTCTTCTTTTGTTTCAAAAATAGAACCATTTTCTAACTGAAAATAGCGAAGCTGGGTTTGTTTTTTGCTTGTTTGTATGGTTAAAGAGGGAATTTCTTCAGTTAGAGGAATAAGGACATTAGGGTCTCCTATTCCCGTTGAAATCTTGCTAGTGATACTTGATATCTTTTCACCAGAGGAAATAAACTGGTTAATAAGCCAGTTTAGAATAAATTCATCATCTGATAACAAAACCGGAAGTTCAACATTTAGCAAAGAAAGAAGAGTAGATGCAAAAGATTGGCCTTCTGTTTCTGCAAAGAAAATTGATTTTTCCATCATCTTTGAAAGAATTTTAAGAATTTCATGGTTGACATACCACTTGGCTTCAGCATTAGGATCACTTGAGAAATAATAATCACATAAAGTATTAGCTACCAAAGCTGATTGAATCTCGCTTCTATCGATTATACCCTCTACAAAGGGGTTCAACTTTATCCCTGCTGAAATAATTAGAAGCTGTTGATGATCAATGGAAATTCATATCACCTTGTCTGTTAGAAAAATGTTAATCAAGTTCTTAAATTCTAGCTATTCGGAAATAAATGCTTTTAGCAATAGCACTACCCGTGTCTTTGTTTTAATGTAAGTTATTATCAACTTTACGGTGCGTTAACTAAGTTACAAAGCGCCACCCTTGATATTTTTTATCAAAAATCACTTTAATTTTTTCATTTATAATCAATTCACAAAATACAATACTAAAGACAATGAAAAATGAAAAATTGGTAAATGAAATTAATTGTACTTCCAACTTCAGCTTTGTAAGAACTTAAAAGAGGATAATAAATACTATCGTAAAACAAATAATTTTAACAAGGGATTTTATGACTTTATACTTAATACTGGATGATGGGGAATTAATAGAGACAACAGACATAAATGACGCATTAGACCCTGCTAATGCTAGTGTTTTTGTATCAACTAGAAATAGGAAAACATACTTATGGGTGGGAGACGAATCAGGTCCTAGAAAACGTTTTATCGGTGCTAGGGCGGCCCAAGGGCTAAGATATACAAGTGGTTACCCTATTGAACATGATACACCCGCTGATGAAATTCGGCAAGCATATGAAGCAGAATTAGGAGCAATGACTTCAAGCTCAATTGATGCCTCAACTAAGAAACAAACACAAGCAGTTGTCAAAGAGCCGGAAACACCTCCTAAAGAGGAAAAAGTTACAAAATCATCAGCCCCAACAATTGATGATGACACTCTTCTTTCAATCTCTCATAAACTGGCTGATCTTAAACCCATACCCGGAATGGTTCGAGACTATATTGTGGTCGAAGGACGATTAATGACCTTGTTGGAGACAGAAGGTGGAATACTTGATCTTTATCCTGTTTCTGGTATGCCTGATGGAAGTTTTTTTGTAGAACATTATTGTCCAAGAATTCTTCTCGAAGGTGATTTAGTAATGGCAGTAGAGTTATGGCGACGAGAGGATGAATAACTTCAGTTAAATCATTCTTGTTTTTCATTTACTTGTGAACGATTTTTGAGTTCTCTTTTTGCATTTAATGCTTCAGGTGAGAGAGAAGCTTCAAGAAGTCCTGTGGGGATTGGGGGAAAATCATATTCATCCACAAATCCTTTGATATTTTCTAATGTCTCAGTCATTTCTACCTTTTCAGCTATTTGAAGCAATTCGTCTTCAGAAATGAGAAGATCCTCAAAAAAGGTTCTTTCCCATTTCTTTGCTAGTCTTCTTTCTTGTTCTAGCATATTATCTTCTATCCACTCATGCTCTACGACCTCTTCTATTGTTTTAAGAAGTTTTCTCATGAGTTCTTCTTCTTCGTTTTTAATAAGATAGTTAGCTACAAAGGGCAGAACTCCAGGATTAGCACCGGTTGATCCACTACTAATCATGCTTTCTTTCATTTCTGTGCTACTGAAAATATCTTCTGTTATTCTTTCAGTTGAAACATTAAAGATGGTTGCTAGATTTTCATCCCATCCATTTGGTAAAGCGTTAAATTTTAACACTATAATTGACCCTATTTCTTTAATTATGCTAGGATAGTACTTCATTCTCTCCTCTTCTGGAACTTTTTCTAACATTTCAAAAGAAAGGTTATATGACCCCATATCCCATGTTAGACCAAAACCATAAAGAGAGGATAATATTTTTTCATTATTTTTAAGACCCAAGTACTGAGCTTTTGTAAAAATGAACTTGATTGTAATAGGGATTATAGAAAGACCAACAATTGCAAATAAAACTTCAGTAAATGAGATAACGCCAAACAGCCCTAATACTCCAAAAAAGATCATTCCTGGTAAGAAAAGGTTGGAAATGGGAGCTAAAATGGCAGCCATTTTTTCTCTGTTTTTACATGTTTTACATACACCATCAACATTGAAGCGAGGATTATTTGAAAGGGGGATACCACATTTATTGCAAATTGTATCCGCTGGGCTTTCAACATCGAAGTAACACTTGGCATCTTTTCGTAGATTGCTTATTTCAGTACTGGTAGGATCAGCAGTTATATCACTCATATCTCGTCATCCTCTCTTCTTTCAGCTATTGATAAATCAATCTATTTTTGATTTTCTTGTTTGTGGTTATCTGAAAAGATTTGGAAACTAGAAATAAACAAATACCAATATTAGAATTAAGACACAAATAATAGTCGATCTATAAGTGAAATTAGTAGCCTGTGTATCTCCATTCAACGAAATCGTTTGGAGTAAGAATAAATCTACCTGCACCTAAACTAGAATATTTGTCATTAACCCAAAATTGCCAGAATAACTGGTTATTATCTTGGTTATTGGAAGTGTTATTGATTGAAGTGACTAATATTTCAAGTCCATAATTTTGCGTTCCTATATTAGTAGCCATTTTCAGCAAATCTAGTACAGTATCACTTGAATTAATTGTAAATCTTTGGGGACCAAAAGCGGGGAGGTATCCATTATAATCAATACTAAGTGTTACATTGAAAGAATCTAGTTCATTTTCAGGCTCAGTCTGAAAAAAATCGATCCCGTATGGTCCTAAAATCAGTAATCCGGAAATTATAATCGAAGAGAAAGTTATCAACGAAAGAATTACAATATTTTTGGTCTCCATGGTTAACCACTTATGTTATTGTTAATGGATCTAAGCTTCCTAGTTCAATTGTTTCTTCAATAGAAAGATCAGAAATGGCTAATCTTATCGATGAAGCAACTTTGGGGATAGCTGAAAAAAGGACTGCACCTCCAATAATATGAAAAAGAGTAAATGGAAAGAACCCCAGAGTTAAACTGTAAACGAGATTAAATAGAAAAACATCAACACCTAATGAAAGATAGGTTAAAGTAAATCCTACGGTTGTTAAGAAGTCATATAGGATTGCGAAGAAAATTCCGAAGGGTATAAATTCCCAGCTTTTTTGTATTTCCCATTTAGCTCCTAAATAACCAGAATATCCAATAAAAGAATAGGCTATTATTTTGAAAAAAAAGATTATTAGATTGAATCCACCCATTAATGATGAGGCAATGATTTCAAACCCAAAACTCGACACCCACGCTACTTTTAGACCCGTCTTTTTACCAAATAAATAACCTGAAAGAAATATGATAAACGTCATAGTTTCTACATTTGGTATGAAAATAATCGCAGTGGAAGTAGTTATTGCTACTGCAGAAAAAAAAGCAACTAAAGTAGTTTCATGAACTCGTGAAAGAGTAATGGTTTTTGTTTTCTGCATAACAATTAATTAATAATCAATGAAAGTATATAATAATTGATATTATTGAAGAATGAGTTCTCTATCGTAAGGAAAAACAACTAAACAGGATGAATGAAGCTGATTACTATTAATAATTTAACCGTCAAATACGGGAAAGCGAGTTTTAACACTTTAAGTGATTTTTCTTTGGAAATTAAGAAAAATGAATTCATAGCATTGATCGGTGAAAATGGCTCCGGAAAATCAACTTTTCTTCAAACCCTTAACGGCTTAATCCCGCACATGATTAGATGTTATTACTCGGGGAAAATTACAGTGGATGATAGAGAAGTGACAAAACTTGATATTGCTGAACTATCTCAAACTGTAGGCTCGGTTTTTCAAGTTCCAGAAAATCAGTTTATTACTAGTTCAGTTTATCGAGAATTAGCTTTTGCTTTAGAAAATCAACAACTTGACCCTTTAACAATTCAAGAGAAGGTAGAAGAAGCTTTGAAAAATGACAAAATTGAAGGGTTAAAGGATCGTTCACCTTACACTCTTTCAGCTGGGGAACAGCAACTAGTTATTCTTTCAGCTATATTATTACTGAAACCAAAGATATTATGCTTAGATGAACCAGCTTCCATGTTGGATATTAAGCGAAAAGATCTTCTATTGGAAAAACTAGTAGAATACTCCAAAAGTGGAGGAACAGTAATATTAACAACACAAGAACCCTCTTTTTATTGGGATCATCTAACAAGAATTATTCATTTAAGCAATGGTGCCATAAAAGCAGATCTACCGATTTCTGAGTGCAAATATGGCTCTCTGCCAACTCATTTTATACCCTTTGAAAAAGCTTTGACTGATATCATACCGGAAAATTTGCACTCAATAATTGAACAATTAAACGCTGAGAGGTAACCTAATGAGTGAAGCAATTAAGTTAACTAATCTCTCTTTCAGTTATGATGGAATCATAGATCTTTTTACGGATCTTACTTTTTCAGTGAAAAAAGGGTCACTAAACATCCTAATGGGTTCAAATGGAAGTGGAAAATCTACTTTTCTAAAACTTTGTTCTGGACTTTTGAAACCAACGTCTGGGAAGATAGAAATTGAAGGAATAAATAGTTCAAATCAGAAAAAAATATTTGACCTTGTTACATTCTCTTTTCAAGCTCCTCACCATCAATTTATTCATTCGAATGTACAAGACGAGCTAGAAAGCTGGGGTAAATCTAATAATGAAACAGGATTAGAATCCTTGTCAAAAAAATATTCCCTTGAAAGATTTTATTCTCGCTCTCCTTTCACATTATCTGAAGGGGAAAAAAAACAATTAGCATTATCGTGCGTATTTACTGAGAGACGGGAAGTTATTTTGCTGGATGAACCAACATTAGGGTTAGATCACAATTCAAAAGAACTTTTTCTAAACTTCATAAATACCATTAGAGAAGAATATAATCCAACAATAATAATTACCACCCATGATTTGTCAATTTTGTCACTAGAAGGGGCTCAAATCTACGAAGTCACAGAAAAAGCAATCAAGCAAAAACCAGTTGAGGAATTATTAAAATACAGAGGATGTGAAATATCCATCAAAAAATACGAATTGATATACAAGACATTCGTATTTGTAATAAAACTTGGGTATTAACTTGGGTATTAATTTGGGCATTAACTTGGGTATTAAATTTGGTATTCTATAA